>DATKCB010000634.1:0-5068 GCA_035513495.1 Planctomycetaceae bacterium
TCATCGAGGATCCGCAACCCCGCCTGCACGACGGGCCGATGAAACATACTCGCGTTCGTGATCAGCACGAGCTTGGTCTCGTCGAGCTGGTGCCGGCGTTTGAGTTCGGCGACTCGGGCGACGATCTCGTCGAAGTTGCGATAGGTGGTCGGCTCGCCGTCCCCCGAAAACGCGATGTCGTTGAGTCTCCGCAAATGTTGGGGAACCGCAGCGAACTTTTCTTCGCGATAGATCTCTCCCGAGACAATCATCTGTAACAGATCGTCGATTTCCTGAAGCAACCGGGACATTTCGACGAACTTCGTTTCCGTTTCGCTCCGGCGATCGACCTGGCAGTAGATGCAGTCGAAGTTGCAGATCTTGTCGGGATTCAGATTCAGCCCGAGCGACAATCCCCGGCTCCTCCGCGACAGCACCGGGTACACGAACTTGTTGTGCAAATAGTGCCGGGAGTGATCCTGATGCAGCGATCGAAGAGGTTCGGACATGAGGAGATTTGACACGAGAGAAGTGATTAAAGTGTGTTGCACTTCATTATAACAAACAATAATGAATGTGTGGCTGGGATGCGAAATCTCTTTCCCTGCCAAGCAACTCACTTCGCCTCAGACAAAGGGAATGTGATTGCGGTGCAGGCCGGTTTCCGCGCTCGCATGCCCACCCTGCTGCGCGATATGGGCATGGCACCCGATTGGGGAAAATGTTCAATGTTGAAAATCCAATGTCAAATGCTCAATAAACGATTACCGCTTGTGGACACCTTCCACTCTCCGGTCCTCAAAACGGCCAGACGCGGGGGATGATGAGGGCGCTGATCAGCCAGACGATCAGGCTCAGTGGTCCGCCGAGCTTCAGGTAGTCGGACGAGCGGTAGCCACCCGGGCCCATCACCATCAGGTTGGTCTGATATCCGATCGGCGTGGCGAAGCTCGCGGCGGCGGAGATCGTGAGAGCGACGACAAACGGTCTCGGATCGACGTTCAGGGAAGCAGCGATCGTAAAGGCAATCGGCAGAAACAGCACGGCTGCGGCTTTGGCCGTAATCAGGTTGGTCAGCACCATCACAATGCCGTACACGATCGCGAGAATCACGTACGGATTCGTGCCGGCCGAGTTGATCAGCAGATTCGAAAGATAGGCATCGGTCCCGCTGGAGGTCATCGCTTCGCCGATTCCGAGACCGGCTCCGATCGCCAGCAGCACGGGCCAGTCGATCGAACGCCGCGCTTCGATCGCGCGACAGCATCCCGACAAGACCATCAGGGCCGCGGCCACGAGCGAACCTTTGAGCATCGAGACGGATCCTGTCGTGACGACCGCGACCATTCCGAACAGGACCGCGCGAGAGAACCATGCGAGTTCGTGCCGGGGAGGCGTGTATCCCTCGACGCGGCTGACCAGAAAGAAATCCCGCGAGTTGCGCTGCACCTCGAGAAACGATTCGTGCGTTTCGAGCAGCAGCGTATCTCCCGGTAACAGCTTGATATCACCGATCTTGCCGGTGATGCGTTCTCCATTGCGGGCCACCGCGATCACCGCGGCGTTGTAATGGGCGCGGAAACGAGATTCCCGGATCGACTGGTTCTGGTGCGGAAAACTGTCCGAGACGACCGCTTCGATCAAACAGCGATCGCTGCGGGGGCTGTTCAGTTTGAAGACCTGCTCGGTCGCCGGTTTGAGTCCCTGGATTTTCTGCAGATCGACGATCGATTCGACGATTCCGACGAAGATCAGGCGGTCGCCCGCTTCGAGGCGCGCTTCGGAGCCGACGGCGGCCAGGACGTGTCCTTCCCGCTCGATCTCCATCAGGTAGAGCCCCGGGAGATGCCGCAGTCCGGCCGATTCGATCGTTTTTCCGACGATGCCGGGGAGATCTTCGACCAGCATCTCGACGGTATATTCGCGGGGATCCTCCAGCGGATTCCACGCCGGTTTGCGATCCGCCAGGAGTTTACGAGAGAAGATCAGAATGTAAACCAGGCCAGCCGCCGCCGCCGGCAGTCCGACCCAGGCAAGCTCGAACATGCTGAATCCCGGTTTCTCCTGCTCGATCAGCTTGCCGTGAATCACGAGGGTGGTACTCGTGCCGATCAGTGTACAGAGGCCCCCCAGAATCGTCGCGTAACTGAGCGGGAGATACAGATGCGATACTGACAAGCGGAATTTTTTCGCCCAGTCGCCGATGACGGGCACCATCATCGCGACGACGGGTGTGTTGTTGAGAAATGCACTCAAACACGCAATCGGCAGTACGACTCGCGTTTGAGCCGACCGCATCGATTTGGGTTCGCCGAGCAGATTCTGACCGATAAAATTCATCCCGCCGGTCTGTTTCAAGCCCTCCGCAACGACGAACAGCACCGCGATCGTCATCAACCCTTCATTGGCGAATCCGTGGAGCGCGTCGGGAGTGGAGACGACGCCCGTGACCAGCAAAACTGTCAGACCGCCGAGCAGCAACATGTCGGGAGGGACGGAAGTGAGCGTCAATAAGATGATGATCGCTCCCAACACGATCAACGTAATGACGATCTCGACGCCCATAATGCAATCTGCCCGCAAACCGAAAAGCTTTCGCTGTAACCAGCAGAGATACTATCTCACCCGGGGATCGTTGAGAAGCGAGATACTCCGGTTCGCTCGCGGCGTAAGAGAACCTGTCGCGAATCGCCCTTCGTTTGTCTGACCACGCCCGGCCGGGCTACTTGCCGTCTGCCGAATCGCCGTGATTTTTTCCCGGCTGCCAGAGCACGTCGGATTTTCCGCCGTCGTTCATCAACCGCGACAGAACGAACAGCAGATCGGAGAGGCGATTCAGATAGGCAGTCACCTGCGGATTGATCGGTTCCTCTGCGGCGAGTCTCAGGACTTCGATTTCCGCCCGGCGGCAGACGGTCCGGGCGACGTGCAGATGCGCCGAGGCCGGGGAACCGCCGGGCAGAATGAAACTGGTCAGCGGTTCGAGACGTTCGTTGGCTTCATCGATCCACTTCTCCAGGCGAGTCACTTGAGCCGCGGAGACTCTGAGCGGAACGTATTCGAGCGGTTCGTCCGATTCGGGGATGCATAAGTCCGCCGACAGGTCAAACAGATCGTTCTGGACCCCTTGCAGCCGTTCCCTCCACGGTGCGGGAATCGTCTCGAGCAGACAGACTCCCAGAAACGCATTGAGTTCGTCGGTGCTTCCGTAGGCGACGATTCGCGGATCGGTTTTAGAAACGCGCTCGCCGTTGCCCAGCGACGTCTTCCCCGAGTCACCTTGCCGGGTATAGATGCGGTTGAGATAGACCATGTTGATGAAACCGGCGATGGAAAGTGACAGAGTGGAAGGTCGAAGAGTTAAAGGTGAAAGAGTAGAAGGATTCTGGATTGGACAATGGATAATTGACAATGGAAAACGGTCAATTTCGGCGCTTGATCCTACGTATTGTCCATTGTCAATTATCCATTTTTCTTTTCCGCTTTCCGCTTTCGGCTGTCCGCTTTGTCTCTATCTCCCCCCGGCCGCGGGAAGTGTCAGGGTACGTCGGATGATCTGTACTCGGGCGGGAACGGGTCTGCGCTGCGCTTCGGTGCTTGTGGTCTGGGGCATGTCGGTTTTCTCTTCGCCGTCGCGTTCGGGGAGCGAGCCTTGAATTGCTTTCGAGTAATCGGCGTGTTTGCTCAAGATTTCGAGTTGGGGGGCGCTTTGAATCACTTGCCGATCGCTGTATCCGTGACGGAAACCGTCCGACAGATACTGCAGCGCTTCGGATTCCCACGTCTTCATTTGCTGCTGGAGTTCCTCCGACGGGCTTTCCTGTTTCTTGCCCCACGCGAGGAGTTCGGCGAATAAGATGGCTGAATGAACTTCAAAGTCGAAGTCTTGTTTGAACTTTTCGATCGCTTTCGCATGTGCGGCCAGCGCGTCTGCCTGTTTTCCCTGTTGCAGCAGGACTCTCATCTGTCCGACGACTGCTTCGCCGTTGTCGGCATCGAATTTGACGGCCTCGTTAAACGCTTTCGCGGCCTCCTCGGTTTTTTCGAGTTGCAACAAAATCGTTCCCTTCACGGCGTACGCGGGCGCGTAGGTTTCGTCCATCGAAAGCGACATCTCCGCGTACTGGAGCGCCTGGTCCCACTTTTTGGATCGCATCTGATAACGGGCTTGATAGGTATAATTATATCCGGGCTTCTGCCGTTCGAGAGTTCGCAAAGCGTTGAGCGAGGCCCGTCGTATCTCGGGCACGTCAGACTCGCGTCCTGTCCGGAGTTTGGCTTCGGCTTCCGGCGAACCGATCTGGGCCAGCAGATTGGCCAGATTGTCCACGTATCCCTTGTTCGGCAGCTTGTCGAACGCATCGATCAGAATTTTTTCGGCCTGGGAGGAATCGGTTCGCGCGAGGCTGTTCATCGCCGAATAGAGCAGCGATGAGTGCTCGCTCTGCAGCGCCGCGCTCGCCAGTTCGATGAACTGGGGTGACTGCATCTGAGACAAGGCCGTCAAGACGCCGGCCTGTTCGTTTTCGTTCAGGTCCTTGTACAGATCGACCAATAGACTGGCGACCCGGTCGTCTCCGATTTCCGAGAGTATCTGAATCAGAGTCTGTCGTTTCCCCGAATCTTCTTTGAACTTCTTCAATTGTTCGATCAGAATCGGTACCGCGGCCGCATTTTTGGTACGTCGAAGATAGTTCTGAAGATTGCCGTCGGGCGGCCCCTCGGCGAGTTTTTCGAGGACGAGTTTTTCGAGGACCGACTCCAACTCCGGTTCGTTGCGATTGAGAACGAGAGTAAAGGCTGCGTTTTTCAAGGCTTCGTCTTCTTCTACGAGACATTGTTTGAGCAGCGGCAGCAGCTTCTCGTGGCCCAGGCGATCCAGAGCTTGTAACGACTCGACGCGAATTTCGGAGCCGGGGTTTTTCACGTTCTCGAGATAGAGATCGGCCCAGTCCGGCGCGGGAGAGTTCGCCAGCTCCCGGGCGAGTCGCTTGCGATCGTCTCCGGTAACTCGTCCCAGCAGGTTTTTCAATTCATCCCGCGCCAACTGATAGCGCGACTGCGACAGGCTCGAAACCGCCAGCTTCGA
>DATKCB010000635.1:0-7854 GCA_035513495.1 Planctomycetaceae bacterium
CGCAAAGTTTTTGAACCGGCGAGCGCCGCAGTTTCATCCCCAGAATCTGCATCGCGGAAACAGGAGTTCGCGCCAAGAAGCATTGTAGCCAGGGGCGAAAAATTGTCCAAAACGTCAGTGCAATCAATAAAAAGAACAACAGAAACACGCCCAAGATCACGAAAATGATCACATTCATGTTCTGATTGTTCTGCGCAAGCAATATCATCGAATCCATCACACCCCCCTTCAACTTCTGGTTATGCCGAGATGCGTTCTGCTCTGATCCTACAAGCCGTTTCCCCGTGGAGGCAACAGCTTCTTAACCGTCTCGCGGAAGAGAACCAAAATGTATCGCTGTTTCGCGACGAAGAACTGACGGTGCCGGTCGACATCCACCCGCCGCGAATCGGAGAGTGGCTCGATCATCGGTCGCTCATGCTCGCGGTTGAAACCGACTCCCCTGAACATCGCAGTGCCGGACTGTGTCTTGCAACTCTGAAGGATCGCGCAGTCGCGTCGCTCGCAATTCATACGCCAGACTCGACGTCCCTCGATCGTCTGGAATGCTCCACCGACGAAACCGGGCAACTCTTCGAACTACTGACCCAACGGATTGCAAATCCGTCCGTGCAGGTCAAAATTCCCACAGGTCTGGTTTACCAACATCGAACCGCATCGAGTTCGCACATCTTCGACTTCGAGCAACAACCCGTTTTCATCTTGGACGAAGATCTGGAGTGGATTCCACACGAAAAATCGGACATCGCAGCGATTTGTCCCGGTTCGTTTTTCCCGCTGCACGAAGGACATCGCACGATGCGCGATGCGGCGGAAGCGTTCCTCGGCGGTCGCATCCTGTTCGAGTTGACCGTTCGCAACGCCGACAAGCCTCCGCTCGATTTCCTCTCGCTCGAAACCCGCGCGTGTCAGTTCGCTCCGGGAGAGCTGGTACTCTCGGCGGTTCCCCGCTTCGATCAGAAAGCCGAACTTTTCCCCGATTGCGCGTTTGTTGTCGGATACGATACCGCCCTGCGCATATTGGACCGTCGTTTTTACCCACAGGGAGAGTTAGAATCGGCCCTCAACCGGATCGCACAGCGAAACTGCCGGTTCGTCGTCGCCTCACGCCGGGCCGGATCACGACTTTGCACCCGGGACAATCTGGAGATTCCTGCAAAATTCGCGAATCTGTTCGAAGACCTGCCCGGTTTTCTGGCCGACGTTTCTTCGTCCGAGATTCGGGAAGCCTATTGGCGAGGAGAAACCGAAACTGGACCGGTTCCCATATTTTGATTTTCGCAGAAATTTGATCTTCGCAGAAAACTGAAAGAATCCACATGCCCGCGCTCGCGGTTCTCCTGGCCTACCTGATCGGCTCCCTCCCGTTCGGTTTCATCGTCGCGTGGCTCATCAGCAAGGAAGACATCCGCACCAAGGGGAGCGGCAACATCGGAGCCACCAACGTCGCCCGCGTGCTCGGAGCGAAGTGGGGGATTCTGGTTCTCGTGCTCGATGCATTCAAAGGGCTGCTCCCCGTCTGGGGCCTGCCACAGTTGGCTTACGCAACCCAGGATCCGAACTTTCTGCACCTGCAAGTCGCCTGCGGTGTCGCGACGATCGTCGGACACATGTTTCCCTGCTATCTGAAATTCCAGGGAGGCAAGGGAGTCGCCACTTCGCTGGGCGTGATTCTGATCCTGAGTCCCTGGGCGACGCTCGGCGCGTTCGTCGTGTTCGTCGTCTCGATTCTCGTCTGGCGGATCGTCTCGCTCAGCTCGATGCTGGCAGCGGTCACGTTCGGAGCGGTTTCCCTCTGGACGCTCCGCCCGAACCCCTTCGCCCCCGACACCTGGACCCTCGCCGCGTTCAGCCTCCTGATCCCCACCCTCATCCTCCTCCGCCACCGCACCAACATCAAACGCCTGCTGAAAGGGGAAGAGCCGAAGTTTCAGTCGAAACGCCAGAGCAATGGCGATTTGACCTCCTCGATGCAATAATTGTCATCAACTCAGTCTACGGTCAATCGATGAATGAGAATTGCTGTCTTGTCGAGAAACAGAATCTCAAAAAAGTAGTTCAATTCTCAAGAGATTCTCTATACAAACGATTTTAGTTTATCGGGATTGACGTTTGACACTTTCCAGAAAGTTCAATTCAAAATGGAACTCGAAACGAATCCTCCAATAGCTGAACAAGTGGCGAAGCGGGCGCTCGTTCTCGCGGCGATTGGAAATCGAGGATTGATCGAGAACGAACCCGATGAGATAGAGGATCCACAAGAATCCTGCGACATGATGCTGGAATGGCTTGATGAAATTGGGATGTCTGACGAAGTGGAGCCGGAAGAATGGAAAGTCCTGCAGCGCCCCGTTAACTCGCTGGAGATGCAAACAGTCGCAAACGCCACCTGGCGATTGGAAGGGCTCGGTGTGTTGTTATGGGCCTTGGGTGTCTATGAATTACCTTCACACGACGATTTAGTCGTTCCTGCGGATCTGTTTGACGCAACGGGTATCTATGACAACGATGAGTCGCTGGAGTTCCTCAAGAACGCCACGCTGCGATCGAAGGAGGATCTTGAGAAGTTCCACACTTACATTTTGATGCTGCATTGGCGACTGCGGGAGTTTCGCTTGCGGCCTCAAGCGATGGATTTTGTCGAGTTCTCCGAGGATTGCTGGCTTGGGTCGTTTGACGTCTCTCGGTTTGAGATCATCGATCGCGACGTCGCCATCGGTGGAAAATCCATCATCAATGCCAACCCTGACCTGCTTGGGTTATGCGAAAGCATCGCCACGGAGCGACACATCGCCGCGAACTGGCTGCTGGGTGAACACCGGTTGTACTCACAAATCGAAACTCACACTTGATTGACAATCATTATCGTGACTGAACCCGGGATTGCTCAAAGTCTCCAGATCTGGATCCAGAACAATGACATCATGTAACTTCCGGCTGCGAGTTTTCGCTTGGTCAATGACGGTCGGTTTCGCGATCATTCCGTTTGCCGCGGCGCAAGACCACTCACCCCAATACGTCATCACGCAGGAAGCCCTCGACATCCACCACTCCGGTATGCTCTTCGACGGACACAACGATCTTCCCTGGGAGATCCGCACCAAAGCCGATGCCTCGTTTGACAAGGCGGATATTTCGAAACCGCAACCCCGGTTTCACACCGACATCCCCCGTCTCCGCAAGGGAGGACTCAAGGCCCAGTTCTGGTCGGTCTACGTTCCGGCAGACACCGCCGAGAGCGGGGACGCATTACTCAAAACCCTCGAACAGATCGAGCTCGTCCAGCAGATGCTCGCCCGCTATCCCGAGACGTTCGAACTCGCCCGTAATGCCGACGACATCGAGCGGATCGTGAAGTCCGGCAAGGTCGCGTCGATGATGGGGGTCGAGGGAGGCTACAGCATCGAGGAATCGCTGGCAAACCTGCAACGCTACCACGGACTCGGCGTCCGCTACATGACGCTAACCCATTCCAAAAGCCTCTCCTGGGCCGACTCGGTCACCGACGAACCGCGCGCGAACGGACTCTCGGAATTCGGCGAAGAAGTCATCAGGGAAATGAATCGGCTCGGCATGCTGGTCGATCTCTCGCACGTCTCGATCGACACGATGAAAGCCGCGCTCCGCGTGACGAAGGCCCCAGTGATCTTCTCGCACTCGTCGGCCCGGGCGATCTGTGACCATCCCCGCAACGTCCCCGACGAAGTGCTGAAACTGCTCCCGGACAACGGCGGCGTGGTGATGATCAATTTTTACTCGGCCTTCGTCGTACCGACCGCCGAACTGGAAAAAGACCCCAAAGCCCTCGGCACACTGTCGGACGTCTGCGATCACATCGAACACGTAATCAAAGTCGCCGGCATCGACCACGTCGGCATCGGCTCCGACTTCGACGGAGTGCCTCGCCTCCCCGTCGGCCTCGAAGACGCCTCGACCTATCCCCGCATCACGCAGGAACTGCTCAACCGCGGTTACAACAAGGAGCAGATTCACAAGATCTTGGGCTGCAATGCGCTGCGGATAATAAGGCTGGCGGAACTGGTGGCGAAACGGTTAGAGGAATAATGTTGATTGGTGGTTACAATGAGCGACCAAAGAAATATTCGAGTCTCATCTCGCGGGATACTATTTGCAGGGTTCGTTGCGGTTATCCTGTCAATATTGTCAACATGGTTTCTCGTGCTTCGTCCCTACCGACTTCAGTTTCAAGCATTCAAATCGATTCTCGATAAGGCTCCTGATTCCAAGATTGCTCAGGAACAGGGAATACCGAAATGGTTGGCATTCAGTGGAGGATTGCCAACTCAAAGCTTTGATTGGGAAAAGAAGATCGTAGAATTGAGGATCGGATCAGCGGACTCTCCAACACCAGATTTGAGAGTATTATCCGACGATCTCATTGAACTTCGGTTCCTCCAATCTTTAGTCTTGCACGGCCACAATATCGACAATGATGACATGGAAATCGTAAAGAACCTCGAAAGTTTGAACGCGATTTATCTTCTGGACACACGCGTCGATGATCAAGGCCTGAGGTTGTTGTCAGAGTTGAAGTTGACCCAACTGAGCCTAGGATCCGAAATCACGGACGAAGGAGTCCGATATGCCTGCGAGCGATGGCCCGAGCTTTTGTCATTTGGACTACATAGTTCAAAAGTTTCCGATTCCTCAATCACGTCAATCGTGACTCTCGAACACCTGCAATATCTGAATCTCAACGACACCTTGATAAGTATTGCCTCCCTGGAATCACTTGAAAAGCTGACAAGTTTGAATCATCTGCGTCTCGACAATACCAGTCTAACAGACGAATCGGTTCCCTATTTGTCGAAATTGACGGGACTGAGAACTCTTTCCGTTGAAGAGTCGAGAATCACCGAGAAGGGGCTGCAAGAACTCAGGTCTCACCTCCCAAATTGCCGAGTGATTGGACCCATGCAATAGGCCCAACATTATCATAACGAGGAGAACAATTACGCTGTTTCCAAGGGGAATTATCGTGTTACAATTTGGTTAAGTGAATTCCATTTCATCAAGGAGACCGTGATCCGTGAGTTTTATCACTCAAGCCGAATCGCCACCTCTGCGTGAGGATGATACCGGGGCG
The DNA here is from genome assembly GCA_035513495.1 of Planctomycetaceae bacterium. GTDB lineage: Bacteria > Planctomycetota > Planctomycetia > Planctomycetales > Planctomycetaceae > DATKCB01. The sequence continues at coordinate 5,108 of DATKCB010000635.1, forward strand.
GTGCGCGTCGGCGATTCGCGAGTTTTGCTGGAACTGGTCATCCGGGCCTTTCAGGACGGCGCGACCCCAGAAACGATCGTTCAACGGTATTCCACACTGGCGCTGCCCGACGTGTACGCCGTCATTGCCTACTATTTGCGTCATCGCGGCGTGATCGATGACTACCTGGCACAGCGCGAGCAGGTGACTGAAGAGGTTCGGCAACGGATCGAGAATCAGCAAGGTGACTTGAGTGAGATCCGCGAGCGTCTGCTCGCAAAGCGACAACGGTGAGGATCGACGATGTTACGATTGCTCGCGGACGAGAATTTCAACGGTGACATCGTTCGCGGGTTATGTTTGCGTCAGTCGAATCTCGATCTCGTTCGCGTGCAAGATGTTGGACTCGCCGGTGCAGAGGATCCCGATGTCCTGGCTTGGGCCGCCCAGAACAACAGAATTCTGCTGACGCACGATCGCGCCACCATGCCCGAGTACGCGTACGAACGAGTGGTCACGGGACAGGCGATGTGCGGCGTTTTCATCCTGGACGATCGTTTTCCCATTGGCCGAGCGATCGAGGAGATTCTGTTGATGGAAGAATGCAGTGAGCAGGCGGAATGGGTCGGCCGATCAGTTTATTTGCCGCTTTGAGGACTGGTAGTTGCAGGTGGTGCTGTGCATAACGGGAACCAGATTTCGGTTGAGGACCACTCTTCGTCATGCACAGCATGACCTACCGAACCACCGTGTTTATACTCCTTGAGCTGTGACAATTTGATTCATCTTTAGTGGCCGACGGTCGGAATGTCGAAGGTCAACATAACCAGGAACCGACCCCATGCCCATTCACCTCCCCGCCCAATCCCGCCGCCCGTTCCTCCTCACCGTCGGAGCCGGTCTCGTCGCCTGTCGCTCGACTGCGCTCGGAGATGAGTTCATCGCCGTCATCCTCTGCGTCACTGCGCGACAATGGATAACTCTTCCCGAAAGCCATCGCCTGAATGAAGTTTGATCGATCTCGCTTCAGGAAACTCAACATTGAATCCCGTTCGGTTGAAATTTGTTCCGAAATCGCGGTGGTAATTGGTTCGATATCGCAGATCGCGTCGTACGCCCCCATCTGAGATTGCGACGAGGCCCGGTTCCGATTAGCTTGAGAAGTTGGACTCGATGGATTCGGACCCGAGATCGTAATGAATTACAGCTTCGTCTCTCCTCGGCAAATTCAGTTCGGATGGGGATTGCGTCGGCAGGCTGGCGAATTTGCACGAACGCTGGGGACGCACGCTTGGATCGTACTCGGTTCGAGAACCCTGGCGAAATCGGAAGCTTACAGGGAACTGCTCACCTCATTGGAGGAACAGGGGCTCACGCACGAACTGCTGACCACGATCTCCCGCGAACCGGAAGTTGAGGATGTCGATCGCGTCGTTTCGCAACTTCGAGACGTGCAGAACACCTCGGATAAAATCTTCCTGCTGGCAGTCGGTGGAGGAGCGGCGATCGATCTGGCGAAAGCCGCTGCCGCGATCGCAACGAACCGGCAGGGGAAATCCGTGAGGGATTTTCTCGAGGGAGTCGGAAAGGGGCTTCGAATTGAAACCGCTCCGCTCCCGCTAATGGTGATTCCGACGACATCCGGTACAGGATCCGAAGCAACCAAAAATGCCGTCATTTCGAGTTACGATCCTCCGTTCAAAAAATCGCTTCGTTCGGAGATGATGGTTCCCGGCATCGTGCTGATCGATCCCGAACTGACGGTCACCGTTTCTCCGGAGACAACCGCCTACTCGGGAATGGACGCGATCACGCAGTGCATCGAAAGTTACATCTCGCGACAGACCAAGCCGATTCCCCAGGCTTTGGCGCTGCAAGGGCTGCAACTCGCGCTGCCTTCGCTCGAAGAAGCAGTTTTCAATCCGCAGTCGCGAGAAGCCCGCGAGCGGATGTCGCACGCCGCTTTGTTATCGGGAATGGCGCTGGCCAATTCCGGACTGGGAATGGCACACGGAGTTGCCGCAGCCCTCGGAGTCCATTGCCGCGTTCCGCACGGACTGGCTTGCGCGGTCATGCTCCCGACTGCATTGCAGGTCAATCGTGAGGTTGCCGGTCAGCAGCTTTGCGAACTGGCGAACGCGTGTGGCTTCGGAACCGGGGAAGAATCCGCCGAAAGAGAAACGGACCAATTCATCGAGAACGTCGAATCCATCGGTCGTCACATCGGGATTCCTGAGAAACTCTCCGAGTTAGGCGTTGAGCGAGCGCAATTGCCCCAGATTGTGGCCGGCTCTCGCGGCAACAGTATGAGCGGTAACCCTCGTGAGTTAAGCGATTCCGAACTGCTCAAAATTCTGGAGGGAATGCTGTGATTCTCGTCGTTGGAATATCTCCCGCGTACCAGCGGATCTTGAATTTCGAGAAACTCGCGATGGGCGAGGTCAATCGAGCCGGCGCGGTTGTCGAGTGCGGTTCGGGAAAAGTTCTCAACGTCGCGCGAGCAATTCATTCGCTGGGCCATAATATGCGGATGTTGACGACGCTGGGAGGCGAACGCGGAAAGAAAATCGCTAGCGCTCTCAATGTGGAGCGGACCTTCGATTATCAGGTCTTCTGGACCGAGGCAAAAACCCGGTATTGCCAAACGCTGCTCGAACCCGATCGAACGACCGAACTTGTCGAGGAGTGTTTACCGCTTGCCGTCGGAGAATTGAGAGCATTCGAAGATTTGTTCGACCTTCAGTATTCCAAAGCTGACTGTCTCGTAT
>DATKCB010000636.1:0-7035 GCA_035513495.1 Planctomycetaceae bacterium
TTCGGAGTGATCGAGTGGTTGTACAGCGCACCGTATCCCAGCGGGAGCGCGACTGTACCTCGTCCCCACAGAAAACAATAGCCGGCGAGTTCGGTCTGTTCCATGTCCGCCTCGGACAAGACCAGAACTGGAACCGTTTCGATGATCTCGCGCTCCGCGATCGAAACCCGCGCGAACACTCCCCTTCCCTTTCCCCGCACCTGACGAATTTCGATCTTATCGGAGGGGAAGAACGGCATGGGTCAGTCCGGCTCTCGCGGGTTGTTGCATCAGTCCATCAGGATTTGAAGACCCGCTGGAGTTCTTCGAGGGACGTGATGCCTTCCTTCACCAGACGCAATCCGTCCTGTTGAAGCGTGACCATGTTGTCTTTTTTCATCTGGGCCTTGATCGCGTCGGCAGTGGGATTCGATTTCAGGACTTCCCGCAAACCGTCGGTCATTTCGAGGTATTCGAACATCGCCGTTCGTCCGATGTACCCGAGATCGCCGCAGATCCGGCAGACCTCCCACTCTTCGCCTTTCGCCAATTGTTGGGGCGGCACGCGATGACGGTAGAGAGCTTTCACTTCACCTGCCTGAAGCCCGAGGCGAGCCAGAAGTTTGGGATTGGGAGGATAAGCCTGCTTGCACTTTCGGCACAACTTGCGAATCAGTTTCTGCGTGAGCAGTCCGTGCAGATGAGCGCAAACCTGATCGACGTTCCCGACCCACTCGAGCAGTTGCAGCAGCCCGGACACGGTGTCTTTAGCGGCGTACTCCGCGACGTAGGCACACCGTTCGGCATTTTCAAAGACAGTCCGAATGTCTTCGTGTGTTTTCAGCGGTTGCGTGTAAAGAACCTGTCCATCCACGCGTTGGCAGCGGATGATCGTCGTTTCGAAGTCGTCGGTGGCTTCTTTCTGCTCGAATCGAGTCACGTAGGGAATCTCCCACGAGCCTGTATCGAACAGCATGAAAATCGTGTAGATATAGGCATCGATGCAGCGGACGGCTCCGACTGTCGTTGTGGTCACACCGCTGCGGGGCGGTCCGCAACACAACAGCACACCTGTCTTGGTCGAAGTTTTGCTGCGAATTTTGTCGCGGAGCGGTTCGGGGATTCCGATTTCTTCGGGCGATTGCGGGCGTTCTTTCAGGTTGTCCATATGGATCGACAATCGTTCGCCCGCACTGGTCGGCGTGATGTCGATTGTGATTTCGTAAGGGACTTTTCCGTACTCGGCCTTGATGCCGCCGCGTTGCGGCTTGCTGCGTTCCTGAATATTCAAGCCCGACAAAAGCTTGAGTATCTGCGTGATGGCCAGTCCCTGCTTCGCGGGAAATCGAGGTCCGGGGAACGGCATTCCGTCCACCTGCAACATCCCGATCGCTGCATTCCCCTTCGGCTCGAGCCGAAACGTATGCGCGCGGCGCGAGATGGCGTCGGAAATGAGTTCCTTGGCGGGGATCAGCCCGGCGCGCACGAGGCCGGCATTCTGCTGCAGGTCCGGTGGATCGCCGGTCAGCGGCCCCAGAAAACTGATCAGCTCGATTTGATCTTCGTCGTCATCGTCTGAGTTTTCGCGTTTATTCTTGTTTCGTCCGAAAATCACGATCGCTCTCCCGCATGGTGTCGCCTCCGAGAATCGGGGCTGGAACTGGTGTGGGGTTCATTCAAACGATTTGCTTAATCATCACTCTGTGAGTTCTATGTTTCAGAGCAGCCCGTAGTCCGTCAAGGTTTTCCGCAGGCCGGCTTCCTGTGTTTCGTCGAGCGGCGTCATCGGAAGACGCAACTCTCCCGCGTCCCGCCCCACGAGTCGCATTGCCGTTTTGATCGGAATCGGGTTCGTCGCCAGACCCAACAGATCGCGGCAGAGCCGAAACAGTTTGTAGTGCAGCCTCTGAGCCTCTTCCAGATCGCCCGACTCGAAAGCCGAGAGCATCGCCAGCACGTCTTTCGGAACGATGTTCCCGACGACCGAAACGACTCCTCGCCCTCCGATACTCATCAGAGGTAACGTCAAGCTGTCGTCGCCGGACAGAACCGTCAGATCGGACTGAGCGATGATTGCCGAAGCCTGATCCATCGATCCAGTCGCTTCTTTCACGGCGACGATATTGGGATGTTCGCCCATCCGGACAATCGTTTCCGGTTCGATATTTTTTGCCGAGCGACCCGGGATATTATACACTACCAGCGGAAGTTCCACCGCATCGGCAATAGCCACGTAATGTTGATAAAACCCTTCCTGCGTCGGTTTATTGTAATACGGAGCGACCACCAGTCCGCCGTCGGCCCCTGCGGCTTTCGCGTGTTTGGTGAGCCGAATCGCTTCCGCCGTGCTGTTCGAACCGGTTCCGGCCATCACCTTGATTTTTCCGGCAGCTTGTTCGCACACGATATCGATCACACGGTCGTGTTCGTCGTGAGACAGCGTCGGGCTTTCTCCCGTCGTCCCCACCGGTGCCAGACAGTGTGTCCCCTGCTCGATGTGCCAGTCCACCATGCTCCGCAAACCGGTTTCATCGACCGCTCCGTCCTTGAACGGCGTCACGATCGCCACGGTCAGCCCTGCGAACATCTCTCCTTTGGTCTCGCTCATGACTTCTCAAGATCCTGTAGGTCAGGCTCTGCCCGACTGCTTCTCGTCTGAAAACTGTTGTTGATATGACAGCAACTCGAACTGTGAGCTATTTGTCCCGATTGACCCAATCGACTCCCGCCATGTTCGCGAACACATGCTGCAGAGCGTGGGTGCCGTCTCGTCCGTGTCCCTGAGCCTGCAATGCCAGATAAAGTTGATGCGACAGCGCCAGCCCTGGCAGCGCCAGGCCGAGTGACTTCCCTTCGGACAGGGCGATCGTCATATCCTTGATGAAATGCTCGACGAAAAACCCCGGATCGAAGTTGTTGTCCATGATCCGCGGACCGAGATTCGAGAGCGACCAGCTTCCCGCCGCTCCGCTGCTGACCGATTGCATGACGGTCGGCAGGTCGAGCCCCGCCTTGTGAGCGTAGAGCAGCGCTTCGCACACTCCGATCATGTTGGAAGCGATCAGCGTCTGGTTGACCATCTTGGTATGTTGCCCCGCGCCCGCACTTCCTTGATGGACGATCGTTTTCCCCATTGCGTCCCAGCACGGCTGGAGCGCCTCGACGACCGCTTTGTCTCCTCCGATCATGATCGAAAGCGTTCCATTTATGGCTCCGACATCGCCGCCCGAAACCGGGGCATCGACCGAGGCGACACCCTTGGCTTTGGCAGCTTCGTAGATTTCGACCGCCAGCGACGGTTCGCTGGTGGTCATATCGACGAGAATATTGCCTGCCTTGCAGCCGGCCAGCGCACCGTTCTCACCGAGCATGACTTCGCGGACATCGGCCGGAAAACCGACGATCGAAAAGATCACATCGGTCTGTTCGGCGACCGCTTTCGGAGAATCGGCCCAGCCGGCTCCCTTGGCGATCAATGCTTCAGCCTTCGATTTGGTCCGGCTGTAGATGATCGCTTCGAAACCGGCGTCCATCAGATGTCCGACCATGCTCTGGCCCATCACGCCGGTACCGATCCAGCCGATTTTTGTTTTTCCGGGGACAATTGCGGGCGCCGCCATTCTCGATGTTCCTCTCTTCGTGTCGCTGCGAACGATTTCTTTTGATTTTTGCTTCGGGAATTCCAGCCCGAACCTTCGAAATTCAGAATGCGGCAGTATATCGTGACAGCGTCTCGAAGTCACACGAGCCGTCCCGTTTTCCTCGCTCGGAAACCCGTTCCGTGAACGCTGCAACTCGTTCCGAAAAACAGTCAATCCGCGAAAAGATCCGCAGCCTCCGGATCGCGCTGGACAGTCGTCCCGAGCGGAGTCAACGGATTCTGGACCGGCTGATCACGCTGCCTCAATATCGGTCCGCGAAAACCGTGCTGGCCTACGTCGGGCATCGCAGCGAAGTGCAAACCCTCCCGCTGATCGAGCAACGGCTGCGGGATTCCGAACCGACCGCTGTCCCGTGGTGTGAAGACGGACGATTGCGATTGTTCCGGTTGGAATCGCTCGACGATCTCGAGACCGGCAGCTTTGGAATCTACGAACCCCGACGCGACTTGCGAAACGAATCTTCCCGAAATGTCCAACTTTCAGACATTGACGTGATCCTCGTCCCTGGAATTGCGTTCGATCGATCGGGAGGCCGTCTCGGACAGGGAAAAGGTTACTACGATAAACTCCTTCAGGACGCCCGACCGCGATCAACGTTGATCGGCCTGGCGTTCGACTGTCAGGTCGTCGATGTAGTCCCCAGGGAACCGCACGATGTTCCGCTGGATCTCGTCGTGACCGAATCAGCCACAATCGTGAAGGATTAACATTGATTCCCATCGAGTTTCGCTGACAATCAATTGCTGACAGGAGCAGACACAGAGGATCGAGAGTCGAGCCCCGTTCGCATGCCCACCCTGCTCCGCGATGTGGGCATGGCACCCGAGGTTGAAAAATTCCAATGACGAAACCCGAATGTCTAATTCCTTCAACATTTCACTTTCAGCCTTAAACTCTTTACCTTCTACTCTTTAACTTTTTCACACCTTTCGTACTTTTCCCACTCGCCGATGAGTTCTCACGCCACAAAATGGATCAACGAAGGAACCGGGAGCGCTCCCGCGCTGCGCTGGTCGTTCGTGACCGATTCTCCGATTCAGACGATGGGTCTGGCGAACGAACCGGGTACGCTGCTGGTCGCCGACCAGTCGGGGGGGATGTATCTGTTCGACCGGCGGGGGAAAATACTCGCAGTCTCGCGCGGGTTTCTGGATGTCCGCGACCTCTCCTTCTGCGAACGAGGTTCGGGGGCCGTGGCGGTTCTCGGAGAGAATCGGATCGTCGCCGTCACACCGGCGCTCAAAATCGACTGGTCGATCGAACTGTCGGAACCGGTCCTCACGGCAGCCATCGCTCCGTTCGGAGAACACTTCGCCGCGTGTTTGTCGAACGGAGTGAATTACATCATGCGCTCCGACCGCAAGCGGATCGCGAAGTTCGAGACGTTGCGTCCGATCCGCTTCGCCCGGTTTTCTCACACGCGGACCGAACTCGTCCTCGCTGCCGAATACGGATTTCTGGGTGTCTGCAATTTTCGCGGAGAACCGCTCTGGAAAGAGAAGCTCTTCTCGAACGTCGGAGAGATGGCGATGGCGTCCGACGCCGGTCTCATCGCGCTGGCGCTCTTCGCGCATGGAATTCAGAAATACACCCGCGAAGGGGACACGGCAGGCCGCTACATGGTCGAGGGAACCCCGCACCAGATTGCCCTCAGCGAAAGCGGAAATCGCATCGCCATGACGACGCTCGAACGCCACGTCTACTGGATCGACCTCGAAGGCAATCTGATCTGGGCCGCAACTTCTCCCGACGTCGTCCGCAAAATCTGCGTCTCCCCGCTGGGCGACGCCATGTTCCTCGGACTGAAAAACGGACGAATTCTCGCCCTCGAATGGGCGACGCCGTAGATCAGCTGATCGAGATTCTCATGCATGCCATGTGGTAAAGGTTTCCACCGGCTCACGCTCCGTCCGGTACGAATTCACCGGGTCGTCATAGTCGGCGTAACCGAGCGCGATTCCGCACATCAGTGAGAGCGTCTCGGGGACGCCGAGAATTCTCCTCACGATGTCGGGATACTCGGCCATCGCCGCCTGCGGACACGTTTCGAGTCCAAATCCGCGAGCCGCGAGTATGATGTTCTGGATGAACATTCCCATATCGACCCACGAGCCTTTCTCCAGCTTCGATTCGATGAACACGAACAGTTCGACCGGCGCGCCAAATCCGTGATAGTTCTTGTGCCACTGCTCCTTGCGGCGCTCGATGTCCCGTTTATCGATCCCCAGTGCTCCATACAAAGCCTGTCCGCACGCGCGGCGCCGGGTCAGGTACGGTTCGGGGAACGTGTCGGGGTAATACTTGTAATCCTGATTCGGTTCCTGTCCGGCCTCCTTGGCCGCGATGATCTCGTCCCCGATCTGCTGTTTGAGTGAGCCTTTCACAACATGCACGAACCACGGTTGCGTATTCACCCCCGACGGAGCCCACCGCGCCGCTTCGAGAATCTGGGTAATCACCTCGTTCGAAACCGGCTTGTCGAGATACGCCCGAACCGAAGCCCGCCCCCGAATCGCGTCAATCACGTTCATGAAAACACCCTGAGAGTGTGAAAAGTGCGAAAGGTAGGAAAAGTGTGAAACGTAGAAGGTGGAAAGTATCGATGGATCGGAAGTCCTGACTACTCTTCCGCCAACCCGCGAAAAATACTTCGTCGCAGCGGGTTGTTGCGGCTCGTGAAAACATCTCCTTCGAGCGGTTTTTCCCGCAGTGCGGCGGCCATCATCTGGAATTTCGCGTCGATGTCGTCGGCATAGTGGATCAGCAGGGCTTCCGGAGTGTGCGGTGCGATCGGTGAGCCCCATTCGGGGAGATTCTGATGCGAGACGATGATGTGCTCCAGCCGCAGCAGCATCTCGGGATCGAGATCCTCGATCTCCCGCGCCGCATCCCGCACGATGTCGCGGCCCAGCAGAATGTGACCGATCAGTTTTCCGCTCGGCGAATACGTCGCTCCCGCCGGTCCCGGTGTGAGTTCCCGCAACTTTCCGACGTCGTGCAGAATCGCCCCCGCGACGACGAGACATTTCGAAAGCGGCGGTTCGAGCGACGGATATTCCTTCCGGTACTTGTCCGCCAGATACACCGCCGTGTTCGTCACCGACAGCACGTGTTCGAGGTATCCCCCGCGAAACGCATGATGATTTTTCGACGCCGCGGGTAAAATCAGCAGCGTTTCGTAATTCGCTTCGAGAATTCCCGTGACGAGTTTTCGTAGCGGCACGTCGCTGATCTGTTCCTCGGCGAGTTTGATCAGCGCTTCGAACATCTGTTGCGGGTTGTAGCGCGACGTCTCGAAAAACTCTCCGGGATCGAACCCTTCCTTCGCGTCGTCAGCGTTCACCGGTCGGATCTGATCGGGCTCGATCTGCGAACCGTATTTGTTCTCGATGTA
>DATKCB010000637.1:0-6423 GCA_035513495.1 Planctomycetaceae bacterium
CATCTGGCGGCCTTTTCCGGCGAAGGGTCCTTCCGCTTCGCGATCGGGTGTCTCAACTTCGAGATCGAGTCCCGCGAGGTATTGCTTCAGTTTCAGATACGGATCGGACAATTTGACGGTGGCTTGAAACTTTCGCGTGGAGCCGACTTCGGGATTGTCTGCTTGCGAGACCCGAATTTCGAATTCGTACATCTTGTCGGCTTCGATTTCGTCCCCGCCTGTGTACCATTCGAGAATTCCAAACTCTTCGTCGATGCTCGCTCCGGAGGGGACTTTGCCGATCAGCTCGAATCGATGCTTCTGCGGAGGCTCATCGGGATCGATTACGTTGAGCGGAAGTTTGAACGAAGAACCTTTCTCGACGGTCTGGGCTACGACGAATTCGATCTCGGGGGGAGTGTCGACCTCGTTCACCGTCACCACAAACTGCTGTTTGCTCTTGGCTTCGGGATTGATGTTCGATCGTACCTGGACGGTTACAGAATATTCGCCCGGTCCCTGCTGCTCGGTCGGCGTCCACTGGAACTTTCCCGTTTCGGGATCGATGGCCGCTCCCTCGGGGCCTGAGAGGATCTGGATCGTCAACTTCTTCCGATCGATATTCGGATCGGAGAGCGGAAACTCGAATTCGAGCAGTGCCAGCTCGTCGGTGGAAATCGGAGGAATCGATTCGATCACCAACCCTTGTGCCGATTGCTGCTGTTTCCAGAAGCTGTAAACACCACCCCCCGCCGCCGCGAGCAGTACCAGCACGATCGCCAGCGGAGACCGCCAGAACGGAGTTTTCTTGCGTCGTTTGTGTTTGGCGAGCGCGGGACTTTCGACGTTGATCGGAAATCCCCCTTCCGGCAAACCGGGCGTAGCTTGAGACATATCTGAAACCTCGAACGATTTGACACTCAATCTTACTCATTGATCATACGTTTTGGAGCACAATTCGCAAGTTTCTGTCGCTTCGCGATCGCCGTCCCGTTATTTTGAGAATCTGCTGGACCCTCACACTTCACGAATTATTATTGAAAGCGACCCGATGAACTCTCGCCTTTCGATCTTCTCTTTGCTGCTGCTCGGCCTGCTCGGCACGACAGCCACTTTCGCCCAGTCCCACCGCGTCTACGAACAAGGCGAACTCCCCAACGACATTCGCCTGCAGGAACCGAAAGACCTCAACGGTTACTTTCCGTTCGAACTCCCCGCCGGTAAAGCGGCCTGGGAAAAACGATCGAACGAACTTCGGCGGCAGGTCCTCGTCTCTACGGGGCTTTGGCCGATGCCCGAGAGAACTCCGCTCAATCCCGTCATTCATGGAAAAGTCCAGCGGGACGGATTCACCGTCGAGAAAGTCTACCTCGAAAGCGTGCCGGGACACTTCGTCACCGGACTGCTCTTTCGGCCCGACGACGGAAAGACGAACGTCAAACGTCCAGCCGTGCTTTGTCCGCACGGACACGGAGGGCGCTTGCAGGATCACGGCACCTCGACGATTCAGAAACTGATCGAATCGGGTGACGAGAAGTACGCCGAATCGGGACGCTTCCCCAAACTCGCCCGCTGCGCTCACTTGGCCCGGATGGGTTGCGTGACGTTTATTTTCGACATGCTGGGCTACGGTGACAGCCACCAGATTTCCTACGAACTCGCTCATCGTTACGCGAAGCGCCGGCCCGAATTCGAGACGCAGGAAGACTTCGGACTGTTCAGCACGCAGGCCGAACTTCGTTTGCAGAGCGTGATGGGCATTCAAACCTGGAATTCGATCCGCTGTCTCGATTTCCTCGAACAACTCCCCGACGTCGACGGCTCGCGGATGGCCGTCACCGGCGGTTCCGGCGGCGGGACGCAAACGATACTGCTCTGCGCGATCGATCCCCGTCCGATTGCCGCGTTCCCCAACGGAATGGTTTCGACGTCAATGCAGGGAGGCTGCACCTGCGAGAACTGCACGCTTCTGCGAGTCGGCACCGGCAACGTCGAACTGGCCGCGCTGTTCGCTCCCAGACCGCAGGCGATGACCGCAGCCAACGACTGGACGAAAGAGATGATGACGAAAGGGTATCCCGAACTTCAACAGCTTTACGACATGCTGGGATCCAGAGAGAACGTCTACTGCCGCCCGATGCTGCACTTCAACCACAATTACAACTACGTCAGCCGGGCCACAATGTATGCGTGGTTCAACGAACATCTCAAACTCGGACTCGACGAAGCCTCACTCGAAGAACGCGACTATCAACTGCTCACCCCCGAAGAATACACCGTCTGGAACGACGATCATCCCCAACCCAAAGGCGGAGACGAATACGAACGCTCGTTGATGCGCGATCTCGCTGACGCCTCCGATCGGCAACTCGCGAAGCTCACCCCAACCGATGCCGGCTCGCTGCAGAAGTATCGCAACGTCGTCGGTGAAGCCTTCCAAGCCATCGTGGGACGGGACCTGCCAAAGTTCGATGACATCCAGCGAATCAAGGTCCATAAGGAATCTTCCACCGGCTATATCCTGTTCAAGGACAAAATCCGCCTCGATTCGCAGAGCGAGGAACTCCCCGTCCTCTCGCTGTTTCCGATCGACACCAAATGGAACGGAGAAGTCACGATCTGGGCCGACGGAGCCGGCAAACGCGGTCTATTCGACGCTTCGGGAGCCGTCCGTATCGAGGTCCGGCGTTTGCTGGATGACGGCATGTCGGTCGTCGCGGCGGATCTCTTCGGACAGGGAGATTTCCTGACCAGCGACCAGCCGCTCGCGGAGCAGCGCGTCGTCAAAAATCCCCGTGAATCCGCCGCATACACGTTCGCGTATAACGATACGCTGTTCGTGCGCCGCGTTCACGATTTGCTCACGCTCCTCGCCTGGATCCGCGGCGACGAGCATCAACCGAAGAAAGTCCACCTGATCGGCGTGAGCGGTGCCGGCCCCGTCGCCGCTCTCGCACGCGCGATCGCGGGAGACAAAATCGACTCCGCTGCGATCGATACGAAGGGCTTCCGCTTCACCAGTCTCACCTCGTACCGCGACCCCGACTTCCTGCCGGGTGTCGTCAAGTACGGAGACTTACCCGCAATACTCGCACTCAACGCTCCGCACCCCCTCTGGATCGCGGGCGAACGAGGGAAGCTTCCCGAACTCGTGTCCGCCAGTTATTCGGCTGCAGGGACTCCCCAAAACATCCAATCCTATGCTCAACAAGACACACTCAGGGCGGCCGTCGACTGGGTGGTTTCGAAGTAACCGAATGCGTGTGGCTTCGGGTGGGACGTTGATTTGCGCTTTCGCGGACGTAAGGGTCAGTTAATCCCGTTCGATAGCCGTTGAACAACTTTCAATTGGCCTGGAGCAGGTGTTCTCATTCCGGCGGGTCGGATTCGCGACCGCCCGATCCGGGATGTTGCAGGTCGATCTGTTGATTGCCGGCGCTTTCGTCAGTTCCTTCGCCGTGACAGTGGCGGCAGAATTCCTGTATGTATTCCGCCCCCAGAAAAATGATCGCGACCGAATAATAACACCACAGTTGAATCGCAATGAACGAACCCACCACTCCGTAGGCGCTGCTGTAGTGGCTCCTGACCAGATAGAAATCGAGAATCTGCCGGCCGAGTTGCCAGCCGACTCCCGCGAAAATACCTCCTCGCAGGGCTTCGAACCAACCGACCTTGCGCTTGGGAAGCCAACGATACAGCAGCGTCAGAATCAGCACGTTCAGCGCCAATGCAACGAGGGGATGAGAGATTTGCCAGAGTAGGTCGGGGACGGGCAGCACATTCTCGGCCGTGGTTTCCACGGCGGAAAGAATCAGGCTCACCACGAAGACGATGACGATCAGCCCCGCGATCCCCAACAGCATTAACAGAGCGACGCCGCGCTGCAGCAGAATCCGTTGAACCGCCTTGAGAATTCCTTCGGTCGCCTGCGGATGGATATTCCAGATCCGATCCATGGCGCGATCGAATTGCGCGAACCCTGCCAACGAGGCCAGCAGAATCGCCGCGATTCCGATCGGGCCTGTCAGCGTCGAACGGTCCTTGATCTCGTTGATCGCCCGTTTGAGGTTCGACTCCAGCGAGGGAGAGAGCTGCATCGCCACGGCCTCGAGGATTTCCTGTTCGGCGCTCGGGCCGGCGTCGGAATACTGCAAGAACAATCCAAAGCCGGAGATCAACACCAGCATCAGCGGGAACAGCGAGAGACCCAGATAATAAGCAACCGCCGCCGACATCAGCGGCCCGTCGTCGCGATTCCAGTTCAGGAACGCGCCTTGCAGGTATTCCCCTTCCTTGCGAAGGCGGACCGGAAACTGCGGGAACTTCATGCTCAATCGCCCCCGCCGAGCAAGACGCCGAGGGGCCGGGTCCGCTCGAATTGATCGAATCCCACCTTGAAGATCGCCAGCAGCGGTACGGCCAGAATGGCTCCTCCGACGCCCCACATCCACGACCAGAAGAGCAACGACAGAATGATCAGGATCGGATTGAGGCTCATCGACCGGCCGAGCAGCAGCGGCGTGATGAAGTTCCCCTCCAGGGCCGTCAACAAAAAATAGACCAGCGGAATCAGAAACGCGTACGACAGAGAATCGAAGAACAGCAGCGCGACGACGAACACGACGCTCACGCCGGCAAATGCTCCCAGATAGGGAATGAAATTGAATAACGTCGCCATGACTCCCCACAATGCAGGGTTCGGCATTCCGAGGAGCCACATGGCGGTTCCGATGGCGCATCCCAGTCCGATATTGATGCCCGCCACCGTGAAGAGATACGTCGAAATGCCGTGCTCGACCGAATGAACCAGTTCGACCGTGCGCCGCTTTTCGTGATGGGACGTCATGCTTCTCAGAATGTTATTGAGCAGAACGTCGCCCCAGGCAAGCAGAAAGTAAGCCAGGACGAGAATGATAAAAAGCTGAGACAAAAGATTGCCCGTCGTACTGAAGATTGCCAGGCCGGTCCGGAATTGTGGCGACTTCACTTCGACGGGAATCGGCGCGTCCTTCGCGCCGCGTTCCCCCAGTCGCGGCGACTCGTCGTTCGAATCGGGCCGAGAGGGAGCCGTCTCGTTCCCGGGTTTACGGTCGGAAACTCCTGAACGTTCGCCGCCCCCCTCTTCCTGAACGTGATCCGGTTCGGTTCCCTCCGGTTCGGGCGCGAACGGGAAGGAGTCATTCTCCGGCTCGGAATTTCCACTCGCGATGTCTTCCACTCTCTCGGACGTTTCGTTGATCCATTTGAGTTGATCCGTAATCAGGTTCAACTTTTCGCCCGCGGATGTCAGGATCGCGGGCGCGTGAGCAATCCACTCGCGGGCGGGTTCCGCCAGGTAGGAACTTCCCCAGCCGAGTAGCAGAATCAGCGCGGTCAGAATGGCCCCCGCGCCGAAAGAATCCGGAATATGGTACTTCCGCAATTGGCGCAACACCGGACGAAGCAACAGCGCCAACACAATCGCCATGACGAGAGGCATGACGATCGCTTTCGCGAGAAAGATCGTATAGAAGACCGCGAGTGTGGCGAGAATTTTGATCGCGAACGAAGACCCGGAACTGCGAACGAAACGATTCTCGCGAGTTTCCTGTTCCCCGGATCGAGACGTGTCATCGCGCGACTCGACCGCGGAGAGCGCGGGCAGCGTTTCGAATTGATGGGGCAAAGCGGAACTCACGTTGCGCTCCTCACGGAGAAGGCCGATCGCTCGGACGACGGACGGACTACCAGGGTTTCACTTTCCAGCCGAGGACAAACCCGATGCCGAAACACCACAACGCCGCGACGTCCGGCTTCTGGCGGGCGTAGTTTTGTACGTAGTGGACGAGATCCTGGGCGGGATGCATTTCCTGATGCTCCCATTCGTCAAAGGGAATTGAAGGCCGTTCGGAATGTTGTTGTCTTTCCGCCATCACTGATTCCTCCTGCGAAGGTTTAAGTTTTCATGATTTTCCGTAACACTTCAGCCGAATGGCGGGAGGAAACGTAGGACGGCCTTTCAGCCCGTCCGAGTTAACTCTCGACCGTTCCGAACGGGCTACAAGCCCGTTCTACGTCCGAAGGTTCAAGTTTTCGTGAATGATCGAATCACATCACGTTCAACTTTTGAGCGTGCGTTTGATCCAGTTCAAATTGGATTTCAACTCTCGTTGGGACCGGGCGAAGATCCGGGCAACCTGATTCAGTTTGTAGTACGCAACCAGTCCGAGGATTCCCGAGACCGCCAGTGTCGTCAGACTGACGATGAGAAAAGCGGCGGGCACCGAAACATTCGTGAGACTCACCAGCAGCCAGCTCGCACCGACCAGCATGACCGGCAAGGACGCCAGGAACAGCAACCCGGCAATCGCCGCCAGTACGAGCGGCAGGATCGCCCGGCTCTTCCCCTCCCGCAGATCGAGGGCCAGGAGCTGAAACTGCAACTCGATCAGCTCGATCAGA
>DATKCB010000638.1:0-4923 GCA_035513495.1 Planctomycetaceae bacterium
CCTCCCGTCACTTTCCACCTTAAACTCTTCCACCTTTCACCCCCTACCAGTCCCCCGCGCTGCCGTCGGGATAAAACACCTGCTGCGGGAGTTCCTGCTGGAAGGGGTGTTTGCGGATTTCGTCCTCGTTGAGTTCGATGCCCAGGCCCGGTTTTTCGTTGGGGCGGACGCGGCGTCCCCGGGGTTCGACGACGAAACCTTCGGTCACGATGTCGCTGCGATAGGGGACGTCTTCGTGGACCGTCTCGCAGATGATGTAGCCCGGCTGCGAGAAACCGAACTCAAGCGAGGCGGCGGTACTGACCGGACCTTGGGGATTGTGCGGAGCGAGGGCGATTCCATACGCGTCGGCGAGGGCGGCGATTTTTCGGGCAGCGGTGAAACCACCGCAATGGGTGATGTCGAGCTGACAGATCTCGCAGCCGCGCACGGCGAACAGATCGCGAAACGACTGGAGCGACGTCATTCGCTCACCGGTCGCGACGGGTGTGTTGAGGGCAGCGTTGATCGTCGCGAGTCCGTCGAGATGTTCGGGCCAGCACGGTTCCTCGAAGAAATAGAGTCCGTAGGGATCGAGTGCTTGTCCAAATTGGAGTCCCATCGCCGGCGAGGGACGCGCGTGGCAGTCGACCATGATGTCGATCTCGTCGCCGACCGCATCCCGCATCGCCGCCACCGCCGCTTCGGCGAGTCTGATCGGGCGCAATCCTTCGATCGGCATCGTGGGCGGAACCGCCATGCTCTTGAACGCTGTGAATCCGTCGGCGACGGCTTGGGCGGCGAAGTCGCCGAACTTGCGGGCGTCTTCGACGGAGGTCTCATAGAAGTCTTCCATGTTCCCGCCGCCGAGGTGGCAATAGGTGCGAATCCAATCGCGGACCGGACCGCCCCACAACTGCGAACAGGGGACGCCCGCGATTTTTCCCGCGATGTCCCACAGCGCGATGTCGATGCCCGAGATCGCCGACGAGCGAACGACTCCGTGTCCGTGCCAGAAATGCTGGCGGTACATCATCTGCCAGAGATGTTCGATGCGTCGGGGGTCCTGTCCGACGATGAGGGGAGCGATGTCTTCGACGGCACCGACAACCGAACGGGTGTGCCATTCGAGCGTTGCTTCTCCCCAGCCGTACAGACCGGGCTGGTCGGTGACGACTTTGACGAACACCCAGTTCCTCATGCGGGCGTGGCAGACGTGAGTTTCGATCGCAGTAATTTTCATGCGGTAATTTTCATACAGGTGATCTTGAGAGCGTGTGAGGATTCAAAGCAATTCCTGCAGCGTGTCGGCGATGTTTCCGATCAGCATTTCGAGGCTGCCTCGCGCGAGGACCGACGCGGTTTCCTGGTAGAGGCCGAGACCGTAGGAGTGTTCGTCGGGCAGATACCAGACGTGCGAACCGTTGGCGAGTGTCCCGACGACGATCGGGACTCCGGGAAATTTTTGGCGCAGTTCGCGCTGCAGCAGGTTGTAATGTTCGCCGTCGAGTGCGATCCAGATCGCGTCGCCGAGCTTCCAGTATTTCCAGCGATAGGGATAGGTCTCTCCGGGCGTGAGCGATTCGACTCGCGTCAGCCGGCGCGTGCAGCGTTCGATGATTGCCCGGCAGTCGGCGGCGGTTTTTGCGTCGTCGTCGTCGAGAGCTTCGCGTTCTTTTTCGGTCCAGTGGGCGCGTTCTTCGAGCAGCTTGTCTTTTTCCGGAAGATCGTGGCGGTAGGGCAAGTCGAGGGTCAGTGTCTGTTCCTTCCACTCGGATTGTTCCCGCGCTTCGCCCTCGTCGATCGGCGCGAACTGCCACGTTCCGATCGTGGCTCCCGAGATGACTGCGCCGGTGTATTGGAAACGCTGTCCGGCGGGAGGGAGATTTTCCCATGCCGAGAGGACGGCATATCCCAACTGACGACCGTTGCGGTCGGCGACTTCGACGTCGTCGACGAATCCTTCACGGGGACCGATATCTCCCGAGGCTCCCTGAATAAACAACGTCGGAGCTGCGGTTCTCTGTTCGATCACTTCCCGCATCGCGCCGACGTAATCGGGACTGATGAGGGTATTGTCCCAGGCCAGCGTCGTGGGATGGCAGGCGTAATTGACGAGCGTCAACAACGGCTGCTTCGTCGCGTTGTCGCTGATTCGTCCGACCAAAACCGACGCGTCGGCGATTCCACTGGGGCGATATCCGCAAACGTAGTCGCCCGTCTCGGGATCGACCAGATCCCGGTTCTGGGCGAGATTGCAGCGACCGGTCTCGTAGGCGATCGTCGCGGGAGTCAACCGCGAAACGGCGGTACGAACCGACTCGGCGAGAATCTCCCCGAGCTGCTTGAGATAATCGCGAATCAGTTCTCCCCCGGGGAGTTCCTCGCGCTCGTATCCCATCAGACCCGCGGCGTGGGTGTGTGAAAAGAAGACAGTAATCCGGTCGACCGGGATTCCGCTTCCTGCGCTGACCGCTTCGAGCAGATCGCTCATCTCCCGGTGCCAGAACAGACAGTGATCAAGCCCGATGAACACGCTGAGTTGCGAGTCGTCTCCGTCGGCGGGCGCGAGAGCCAGGGTGGTCTGCTGCAGCGGGCGATGGACTCCCGTCGAACGGTCGTGTTTCGCGGCTCCCCACATCCGATGATAGATTCCGACCGGCGGCGTGATGTCTCCGGCCGAGACTCCGGCCCGGCAACGGCTTTGGGGAAAACTCTGCGACAACGTCATCGATTTATCTCCGCTGATTGTCGTTGGAATCGAACACTGTACCGTCGGTCCGCAAGAACAACCAGAACATCGCCGCCAGCAGATACATCAGCGCAAACAAAACGAGAATCGCGTTCCAACTGTTCCCCCCGCTTAGCGATTTTAACATCGCTGAGTCTTCGATGAACTTGCGAAAGTAGGGGACGAGCCACGCGAGCAGTCCCGCTCCGAAATTGCCGACCATGTTCATCGCCCCGAACACCGGGGTCACGTGATCGCCCCCCATGTCGATCGTGACCGAGTACGCGCAGGGTCCCGCGAACGCAGCAAAGAAGGCTCCGAGTCCGATCAGGCACGCCGCACTGGTGGCGTCGGCAACGAAGAACGCCGAAGAGACGATCGCCGCGCAGATCAACAGGCTCGACGCCGCCAGAGACTTGCGGGCGAGTCCCCGGTTTCCGGTCCGGCGGAGAATCAGATCGGAAACCGATCCGCTGATCAGCGCACCGAACAACGACGCGAGCAGAACGACTGCGAGTAACCATCCGGCTTTGGTTTGCGTCACGTGGCGGGTTTCCTGCAGATAGGTGGCAAACCAACTGGAGAACCAGACGTAACCCGCTGCTCGAAAGAACTGCTGCGAACAGATCATCCACATCGGCAAGCTGGTCAACAGGCGGAGCCAGGGAATGGACTCCTTCGAAGCCGAGTCGCTCGATGGGACCCGACCCTGTTCGATCAATTCGACCTCGGCGGAATTTACTGAAGGATGCTCGCGCGGCGAGTTGCGGAACCAGAGGTAAAATCCGATCGACCAGAGCGTCCCGGGAATTGCATAGAGCACGAAGACGCTCTGCCAGCTCATGTACTTCACGAGTTCGACCGTCAGAAACGCCGCAATCAGGGCGCCGACCTGCATCGATGCGCCGAGAATGCCGCTGATGGTCGCCCGTTCGGAGAGGGGATACCACCGCGAGATCGTGTGTACCGCGCAAGGGAACAGCCCCCCTTGCGCCAGCCCGACGCCGATCCGTCCGACGAGCAAGACGGCAAACCCCTCGGCGAGTCCCCAGCAGGCCGTTCCCAGCGACCAGATCAGCGAGTACGCCGCAATGATTACCCGGGAGCCGAACTTCTCACCCAGCCAACCGGCCGGGATTTGCGAGAGTGCGTAGACCCAGAAAAACGACCCGATCAAAAGTCCCATCTGCTCCTCGGAGATCGTCAGTTCCAACCGGATCGTCTTTTCGAGTACCGCCAGGCAATTGCGGCAGAGATAGGCGGTCGTCGCGGCGAGCGCGAGCCAGATCGAAAGGGACGATCTCGCTCGCGTCGGAGGATGAGCGGAATGAAGCCGAATCGGTTCGACGGAAGTTTTATCGAGAGACATGATGCGACCAGTCTACTCGCAAGGTTCCGTTCAAGAAACAAGCTGTATCCAGAACTTCAAATGATTAAGCTGTTTCGAACTCATCTCCTGATACACAAGAACGGAATTGATTCATGCCCCAACACACTCCCCTGCCCGACCGTCCTGTGGCTTGGATTACCGGTTCTTCCCGCGGACTCGGGCGCGTGATGGCCGAAGAACTCTGTCGCCGCGGTGCTCGGGTGGCCGTGCATGGAACGCGCGAGGACAGCCCGAAGACGTTCGATGAGGGGAGCACCATGCCGGAACTCGCTGCCGAGATTGCCAGAGCGTGCGATGGAGTAGCGATGGCAGTCTGGGGGGATGTGACCGACGAGCGCGAAATGAAACGTGTCGCCGGCGAGATTCGCGCCCGCTGGGGACGGATTGATATCCTCGTCTGCTGTGCCGGGGGAGACATCGGAGCGGGCGGGACAAGCGTCGGAAAAGGGGGACGCCCCGAACAGGACGATTGCCTCAACATTTCTCTCGCCGATCTCAAGAGCGTGCTGGACCGCAACCTGCTGGGGACGATGATCTGCTGCCGCGAGGTCGCGCCGGAGATGCAACGACGAAAGTCCGGCCGGATCATCACGATCGGCAGCATCGCCGGTTGTTACGGACGCGAAAGCGGATCGATCTACGCCGTCGCCAAAGCCGCCGTCCACGAATACACGCGCTGCCTCGCCGCGCAGCTTCGACCGGACAACATCCCCGTCAATTGCGTCGCTCCGGGCGGAACCGTCACCGAACGCTTCCTCCGCATCCACCCGATCGACGATGGAAAACTGATCGAAGAAGGAACTCTCGAACGCTACGGCCGCCC
>DATKCB010000639.1:0-3061 GCA_035513495.1 Planctomycetaceae bacterium
TTCGAGGGTTCGCGGCGGGCCAGACAAAGTTCCCCGCTGGGAGCGTCGAACGTGGAGAACATCGTGTAAGGAGCGGTTCGTTTATTGAATGTGTATAATCCGCGACGATATCGGTCTTCTCCCTCGCTGACTTTCCATTCCAGCGGTCCGTATGCGGCCTCGGTGATTCCGGGAGGTTGTGGCGGGAAGACGCTCGGTCCGCCGATTTTTCGACTGAGCAGACCGCTGATTGCCAGCACGTTGTCGCGAATCAGTTCGGCTTCCAATCGGACTCGCGGATCGCGCGAGAGCCAGACGTTCTCAGGATCGAGTTGGAGTTTCCGATCGGAGATTACCGACGATTGGCGATACGTCGCCGAACTGACGATCGTTTTGTGCATCGATTTCAGCGACCAGCCCCGCTCCATAAACTCGACGGCGAGCCAGTCGAGCAGTTCGGGATGTGTCGGGAGTTCGCCCTGCAAACCGAAATCTTCGGTGGTCTTCACGATCCCTCGTCCGAAAAATGCTTCCCAGTGTCGATTGATCACCACTCGCGCCGTCAACGGATTGTCGCGGCTGACCAGCCAGCGGGCGAAGTCGAGCCGATCCGGTTCGACGTCAGAAGGCAGTTCGTGCAAGACGTTCAGGACGGCGGCCTCGACAGGTTCGCGCGGACTGAGAAATTCTCCGCGATGATGCCGGTAAGTCGTTCGGTGATGTTCCGGATTTCGTTCCTGCAGGACGAGGGTGGTGGGATACTCCGGCATCGATTGGCGGACAGTTTCGATTTTCTTGTGTTCTTCGGCCAGCAGGGGAGTTGTTTCGAGGAAGAACTTTTTCAGTTCTGCCCGTTGCGCATCAGTGAGCGTGTCCGGCTCGACTTGCAGCAAACGGTCGATGGCAAGCGGCCGGTCGAAGGCTCCGAGTTCTCCACCCTGATCGGTGACGGAAATCCGAAATCGGCCGAGTCCCGAGGGGTGGAACGATTCGTGCTCGAGTCGAATCTTGAACCGCAGCGTACCGGAGGAATTCGCCAGCGGTTCGGCGAGCCGAAATGTGGCGGAATGCCGTTCCCCGGTTCTCGGAGAGATCGACCAGCCGGTGTCGGTCTGACCGTCGATTGCGTATTCCGACGGACGATTTTCGCGTGCGAAACTGTGCCGGGCTTCCGAGATCGGACGTTTGTTCCATTCGTCGGCGGGTTCATTCCGTTCGAAGAAATGAATCTCACTGAGGAAAAACTCGCCCCCCTTTTCGACACCGGCGTGGATATATCCGCGACCCGGACCGCCGAACGGCAGGCTTTCGTCCGGGAGGGCTTCGACCCGGAAACCGGTGATCTGATTCAGATCGGTTTTCAATTCGACTTCGAAGATGTCATTTTTCGTGTAATCGCCGCTGATCAGAATCGATTGGTCGTCGAGGATTGTGAAGTCGGGAAGATTGGTCTCGATGCGCTCGGGGGTCAGCATGGTCCACGCGACGAAACAGGCGCGATTTTGCTGCCGCCACTTTTCGAATTCCTGCGCGAGGTGTCGTTCCCGAAGTTCTTCCTCGGAAAAGTTCAGAGTGGAGTTTTCCTGCTGCTCGGGGAGAGGAAATTTTGAGGCGAGAGCGGCTTGCATCTGCTCGAGTTGGGTTTGGATTTCCTGGCGCTGCCGTTCGATTTCAGGATTGGCAACTTTGATGGTCGGTTCGTTGACGTTGTCGAGAAACGCCATCATCTGGTAATACTCGGAATGCACGACCGGATCGTACTTGTGTGTATGACATTGGGCACATCCGATCGTCAGACCGAGCCAGGTGGTTCCGGTGGTATTGACGCGGTCTACCATGGCCAGAAAACGAAACTCGCGAGGATCGACTCCCCCTTCTTCATTGAGCATCGTGTTTCGGTGAAAGCCGGTAGCGATCCGTTGCGACTCCGTTGCATCGGGGAGGAGATCACCCGCGATTTGTTCGATCGTGAAGCGGTCAAACGGCAGATCGGAATTGAACGCCTCGATCACCCAGTCCCGATACGGGTACATTATACGCGGTCGATCTTTTTCGTAGCCGTTCGTATCGGAGTAACGGGCCAGATCGAGCCAGCGGCGAGCCCAGCGTTCCCCGTAATGTGGAGAAGCGAGCAATTCATCGACCAGCCGCTCGTATGCATCGGGACGATCATCAGCGACGAACCGGTCGGCTTGTTCCGGAGTGGGAGGGATTCCGATCAGATCGAGAGACACCCGGCGCACCAGTGTGTAACGATCGGCTTCGGGATTGGGTTGGAGATCGGCTTTGCGGAGTTTACTCAACACGAAGCGGTCGATGTCGTTTCGAATCCAGGAATCGTCATCGAGGCTGGGAACTTCAGGTCGTTGGGGAGCTTGAAAGGCCCAATGTGTTTCGTATTCGGCGCCTTGTTCGATCCAGCGTTTCAGAATCCCGCGCTCCTGCTCGGGAAGCGATTTCATCGAGTCGGGGGGAGGCATTCTTTCGAACTCGTCGTTCGAACTGATCCGCCGCCAGACTTCGCTTTCGCTCGGTTTGCCGGGAACGATCGCGCTGGCTTCACCGCGGGCAGCATATGCACCCTCGGGTTCATCGAGTCGCAGATCGGCTTCGCGAGCCGCTTCGTCGGGACCGTGACATGCGAAGCACTTTGCTGCAAGGATGGGTCGCACGTCTCGACGATAGGAAACCTTCTGATCCTGAGCGGAAAGCTCCGCCGCAGAAATCGAACCGATGAGAATCACACAAAACCAACTCGGTGTCCGCATCATTTGCGAACACCGAGCGTTGAATTGCCGGCGAAAAAGCGACATGTCGAGTCCTCACCTCGCTCTGTCGGATGCGATCAATCGTCGTGCTGCAGGAGTCTCTGGCTCAGCGCTCAAGCCTCGGCGACTCCCGCGGCCGCGGCTGCGGCTGCGTTCGATTGATCGATCAATTCCCAGTTGATCAGCAGATCCTCGACGCCCATGGGTTTGAGGAATGTGTCATTCGATGTGGCGGGTTCGAGTTCGATTCCGTTCTGTTCGAGTTCGCGCGCCTGTTCGGAATTACGTTCGATTCGGGTGCTGTCGTCCAGAAC
>DATKCB010000640.1:0-9157 GCA_035513495.1 Planctomycetaceae bacterium
AGGATTAACGATCATGGATAAACTCAAACCGATTCTCGATAACAAATTCTGGATACTACTGTTCCTCGCAGTGCTTCTCCCCACGATCGGATGGTTCGTGGCGAGCGGAACGTTTGCCGAAGAAATTGACAAACGCGAAGACGCTCTGGGGAAAGCCTTCGAGTCACTGAAATTCCCTCCCGACGTCCCGAACGAGAAATGGTCCGATCACGCACAGAAGATCGTCGAGGAAGAGCAGGCCCGTCTCGACAGGACGTCGATCGCATTGTGGAACACCCAGAAGGAAGTCATGATCTGGCCCGCGGGTGTCCAGGAATTTATGGAGGGAGTCCCCTACGAAGGTACGATTCCTCCGCGCGCTCGCGAGAACTACCGCCGCCTGAATTCGGGTTACGAAAAGCAACTCAACGAGATCGAAGCCATTCTCGAGCCATACGACCCTGTGACGCGGACCGGGAAAGTCCTGATCACGCGGGGTGCTTACACAAACGTCCCCATCGGAACCTGGCAGAGCGGCCCGCCGACCTCGAAGGCGATGTGGGACGCCCAAATTGATGCCTGGCTGGTGCGCTCCATCTTCCAGTCGATCGCAACCATGAACCAAGGCGATGAAAAACTTTCAGACGCCACCATCGTGCAAGTGCTGGAACTGAAATTGCGCGGCGGCATCAGAGATTATTCCGCCTCACAAGGTACGAGCGTCGCAGGAGGTGCCACCGGTGCTACGACGGGGGGAGGGGAAGGCTTCGAAGAAATGTATGCGAATGCCACAGGTGGAGCTGGGTACGGTTCCAGTGGAGGCGGAGCAAGCGGCAAACTGAATGTCAATGTTCAGTTCGATCTCAGCGACGAACTTGGCCCCGACTCGGGAACGCGTGGAGGATCGCCCGGAGCGGGTGCCTACGGGGCAATGTCGACGGATGCGGCGGAGAGTAGTACCACAACAGCATCCACGGTCCCACAGGGACCAAGACGCTATGTGGACGATGATGAAAACCTCCCGTTTCGGACTCGAGGATTTGTCCTGGGAGTCGTGATGCACCATCGATATCTGAACGATTTCCTCGCCGAATTGAGCGGCTCGAAGTGGCCGATTCAAGTAATTCGCGTCCATCAGCAGATGAATAATCCCGATTCCCTGGCGTTGGCAGGTCGAACAGGGACGCGCACACGAGGTTCTTCCAGGGGCCTCTCCACCGGAGGGACCGGATTCGGCGCGCCGAGCGGTTTCGGGGCAGGCGCAGAATACGGTACCGGTGCCGATTCGGGGGAATCCGGGTTCGGAGCTCCGGGACTGTCTCGACCCGGTGCCTCCACACGCGGAATGTCCGGCGGCGGGGGTGCGAACGACTTGATGGTCCAGCAAGCCTTGTCCGATCCGCATCTGGCGACCGTCTGGATCGGCGGATTGATCACCTTGTTCAAGCCAGTTGACGAACCCCAGGCAATTCAAGCAGATCCGGCAGAGGAATCGCTCGAAACTTTACCGGAAACCACCGAACCAACCGCTGAGGAATCGGCCTCCGAGAATTCGGCTGCTCCAGCGTCAGCAACAGAAACACCCGCCGATTCCACCGACGATCCAAACTCGAACTCGACCGGAACCGACAAACCGGACGCTCCACAACCGGAAACGGACGATACGTCGTCTGCTCCCGAGAATTCGGAGACTGTCAAACCCCCGGCAACCCCGGAATAACGCGATTGAGAACTTTCGATCCCAAACCCACTTCATTTTCAAGATGGCAAATCAGTCCAGCAGGAGAAAGCCATGAGCGGTGATAAACTCAAACCATTCTTCGTCAACCACGTCGAGAAGATCGGCTTCGTGATCTTTGCTCTGCTGACCTTGTTCATTCTGAGTGGGACGCGTTGGTCGCGGTACGATCGAAGCCCGGTCGAACTCTCCAACGCAGCCAAGGAAGCTGCCACTCGAATCGAGCAGTCGCAATGGCCCGAATCGGAACGAACGGCCTTGCTCGACTGGCCCGACATTCAACAGCGCGGTCGAATGATGCTGGCAGGAATCCCGGCCAAGAATTTTCAGTACACCACGCTGATGCACCACCCGGTTTATCCGCCTCATGTGCCGATTCAACAACCTAAACTCTTCACCGTCGACGAGCTTATCGCGGATGCCGGTGCCTTTCTGATGCAGCTCCCCCCCAAAGAAGAAGAGAAAGACGAAACTGAAGATCCGGAGAAAGGGACCAAAAAGAAGGTTGATCCTGCGGACGACGACACGCCCGATCAATTCAAAACGCGGCCAAGAGTCGCTGCGGCCGATTCTGAACTGGGTACGATACCCGGAGCGCTGGGAGGCTTGTCCTCGGGCGAGTACGCACCTGAGCTCAGTTCGGAATTATACGGTGAAATGGGAATGCTCGGCGGAGAATATGGGGCCACTACGAAAGTCTCGCTCAACGGCGTGGGACATCGCTACGCAGTCATTCGAGGTGTGCTCGACTGGCAGGGATTGCGGATGAATTTTGCCAAGGCATTGAACGTTCCGCTGGAACAGGCAGATCGTATTGAACCCGAACTCATGGATTTCGAGATCCGCAGGCAGGAAGCGATCTCAGCGGACTCTCCCTGGGACGGTGAATGGATCGTCCTGGACTACCAGCACTCGATCGACGTACTCAAGTCCGCCATCGATATGGAAGCCGATCCCGTCGACGTTTCGGTGACCGATCCGGCCATTACCGAACCGCTTCCCCGGCGCGTCTACGGTATCTGGGGCGAACACGCGACGCATCCTAAGATCAGCCAGTTCGTACTCAGCCCTGAAGAACAGGCACGCGAGGAACTCCGGATTTCGAAGATCATCGAAGCGCACGAAAAAGCCAAGAAAGAGCAAGGTTACGTCGAACCGGAGAAAAAAGGAGGATTCAACGACCTGCAGTTCAACGTCCGCTCGATGCAGAACGAAATGTCGATGCCCGGTTACGGAGGCGGCGAAGATTACATGAGCGAATATAACACGGACTACAACAATGAGTTGACCTCGATGGGAATGAGTTCCGCGGGAGCCGGCGGTACAAACAGCTTTCTTTCGAGCGCCCGTTCAGCGGCGGCAGGCCGGCTGATGCTGTTCCGGTATTTCGATTTTGACGTCGAACCGGGACGAGTCTATCGCTATCAGGTTCGCATCAAATACAAAAACCCGAACTTCGGCAAACCGATCGAACTGCTCGCCAGCCCCGAACTCGCCGATGCGCAATCTCTCTTTTCCGACTGGAGCGAGCCGACTCCTCCCGTCGCCATTCGGCCCAAAGCCAAATATTATCTGACCAAGGTCGATTACGACTCGGCCCGTGCAGAATACGTTGCTAATCTCAGTGTGTATCAGTGGCAACAGGAAACGGGAACGATTGTGAGTCAGACGCTCCAGACGGAAGTCGGGGACCAGATCGGTGCCCAATTCAAGGCCAAAGTGGTCAATCCGCTGGAGGAAACTTACGAGTCCGCTTCGGTCAGCATCGCCACCGGGGATTACCTCGTCGACCTGTTCCCCTCTTCGGAACTTAAGGTCGCCAGTAGCTTGCCCGATCTGGGGAAAGTCCCTTCGGTGGCCCTCCACGACACGACGGTCGTGCTGAACAATCAGGGGAATCTGAAGAGCCTCGATCCTCTCTCGCGCGATGCCGATCGGAGGGATGAAGCGAAAATGCTCAGATTACAGAACGAAATACTCGGCAAATCGTATGAGGAAAAAGCCAAAAAGGCCGACGAACTCCTCCAGCTCGGTGAAGGCAGTATGTCTATGGGCGAAGAGGGCTACGGCGGCGGGCGAGCCAGAAGTTCCTCCAGTTCGAGGCGCAGGCGGCAATCGGGATCGGGAGAGGGTGCATCCCCTTAAAACTTCCCTCGAAGTCCCGTCAATAAATCGACTCGGGCAGCCTGTTCGCGACAGGCTGCCCGTTTTCGTGGGTCAGACGTTCGAGAATCAGCGTGCGCAGTCTTCCCGACAGAAAAAAAGAACCCGTCACAATCAGACAAGTCATCTCGTCCAGGGCTTCCCAAGCCCGTTTGAGTGCCAGTTCGGGATGCTCCTCGCCGCAGACGCATTCCAGCGATTGATCGCGAGCAATCGCCAGAAGCGTCTCCACCGGACACGATCGTGGCGACTCTTCCACCCGTGTGACGATCCATTCATCGATCGCATCGCGCAGCAGACCGAATTGACCCGCGATGTCTTTGTCCGACGAACTTCCGTAAATTCCGATTTTTCGATATTGCGAAAAAGGTTCTTCAGCCAGCGTGCGGGCAAGCGCCGAAGTCGAATCGACATTGTGAGAACTGTCGAGCAAGATCAAAGGAGATCTCGAAAGAAGTTCTTGTCTGCCGGGAAGGGAAACCTGCGCCAGCGACTGTGCGATCGAATTTCGATCGGGGGAAGTCCGCTTCGCCTGGAAGAGTTCGATCGCCGACAATGCCAGGGCCGCATTGGTTCCCTGATGTCCCCCGCGCATCCCCAGGTGGAAATCGCGGTAGGCTCCCGACGGGGTTTCGACACTCCAGACGCGATCGGTCCCCGTTTGCTTTTCTTCGAGGAGAATCTCGCGATCCAGTTCCCACAGCGGAGATTCTCGTTCTGCCGCAACCCGGCGGATCACCTCCCGAGGTTCCGCGTGCCGGACACCGCTGACAACGGGAATTCGCGCCTTGATAATCCCCGCCTTTTCGAACGCGATTTTTCCCAGAGTGTTCCCCAACTGCTGCGTATGATCCATCCCGATCGAGGTGATCACGCACACTTCGGGATGGCACAGATTGGTTGCGTCCAGGCGGCCGCCGAGTCCCACTTCGAGTACCACGACATCGACCGCTTGCTGCCGAAACCAGAGCCAGGCCAGCGCGGTCGTCAACTCGAAATAGGTCGGAGCTGACAGCGCAGAGATTTGACGCAGCTCGAGCACGTAGCGATGCAGCCGATCGCAGAGCGAAACGACCGCCTCGGGTGGAATGGTCTCGCCGTCGATCCGGATCCGCTCTTCGAAACGTTCGAGATGCGGTGATGTGAACAAACCTGTTTTATGTCCGCAACGGACCAGTCCCGCTGCGATCATCGCGGCGGTCGAACCCTTGCCTTTGGTTCCCGCGATGTGGACGGCGGGAATTCGTTCCGGATTTCCGAGCAGCTCGAGCAATTTCCGCATCCGGTCGAGTTTGAAGTCCGAATGTGAAAACGCATCCGCTTTCAGCATCTCGAAATCGGTCCGCTTGAGTAGAAAGTCCATCGCCTCGCGATACGTCCCAATCATCAGGCTCTCCGCATCCACTCGCCATTCGTACTGTTGTGTCGAACTTCTCTGCCGGAAGCTCGCATTCTGACAGGTCCGATCGGCTTTGACGAGTGCCGGAGCCTGTTCGGTCAGGCAGTCGGCTGAGGCGAAGCGCTCTCGCGGTGCTGAAGACAGTAGAATTGCCCCATGTACAAGAGCAATTCGATTGCCAGGAGGTCCGCACGCGAAACCAGATGCCGCGAACTGCGGTTTCCGGCCCGGGAGATCAGCTTTTCGGTCTGCCGGAGATGCATTTCGAGAACCGCGCCGGGTTCGACGCCCGATTGGCAAAGAATCTTCGCCAGTTGACTCACCTCCACGGATAACGATCCTTCGCCCATCATTCCGTGGGTCCGCAGTAACGTTTCATAATAGCGGCGGAGTTCGTCGGAAATCGCCGGGACGGACTCCGGCACTTTGGCCCGGTGTCCCATCAATCGAACATCCTGAATCATTCGCTGTTGCTCGCTGAGAAATCGTTCCGCCTCGTTTTTCTCCCGCGAGAGCTGTCGCCGGTGAGAGTTTTTCAGTTTCAGCGTCGCCTGTAGCGTATGGCTTCGATAAACCATGCGAAGAGTCAGAGGGACCAGCGCCTGCGAATTCCAACTCTGCTTCGAGCACAAGATCTCGCAATCGATCCGGCTCAACTGTGCGATTTGTTCGTCCGACACCTGCGGAGCCACCAGCAGCACCGGTTCGTCGTGTCCTCCCCCCCTGACGGCATCGACGAGTGCGAAAATTGTACTCCAGCCGAAGTCGTCCTCGGTTTCGAGTCCGTCGGTGACGATGATCACCGAATCGAAGATTTCTCTCCGCAAAATGGTCAGCGCCTCGTTGGCGGTGGAGGACCAGCGGAACTGCGGCTCGTGACATCCTTGCGAGCCGAGCTGCATCGTCAACAATGCCCAGGAAGGTTCCTGCGCGCCGATGCACAGCAATCGCAGCACGCTCGGTAAAACCGGAGCGGCGTAGTCGTCATCTGAATCGATCATGCGAGAGGTGTAGGCAGTTTTTTCGAACGGGTCAAGTGAGATCGCCACGAGAGAATCTCGCCGACTTACTGATTCTCAGGAACCACTGGACTTTCGCAGAATCCTCCCTCAAGATGAACGCTCTTCCGCAGGGAACCGTGCGACACAAACCAACCTCGTTCGACTCACTTTGAGAGGTCACGATGAAATTTTCACTGAAAGCAATCCTGATCTGCTTCGGAATCCTCGCATTTTCAGCGGGCGCTCCCGGAGTTCATGCTGCCGACTGGCAGGCCGGATTTGCCAGGCAGGTCATCACGCCGCCCAGGTTCATCTGGATGTCCGGTTACGGTGGCCGAACCGCTCCCGCCGACGGAAAAATTCACGACCTGTTTGTCCGCGTCGCCTGCCTCCAGGAATCCGAAGCGCGCAAACCGGCCCTTTTCATCTCGCTCGATCTGGTCGGTGTGCCGATCGAAATGGTCAAGTCACTCACCGCCGAGTTTGACGAAAAATACGGAATTCCCCGCGCAAACGTCATGTTCGCGTGCAGCCACACACACTGCGGCCCCGCGCTCGACGAGGATCTCTCCTGGATGCTCGCCATGAGCGAACAGGATTGGGACGACGTGCGCGAATACCAACTCTGGCTCAACGATCAGATCCGACTGGCCGTCGCCGCCGCCATCGAAGACAAAAGCCCAGCGCTGATTGCCTACGGAAACGGAGCCTGCGGATTCGCCTCGAACCGCCGGGCTCCGCAGGGAAAAGGTCCCGTCGATCACATGGTCCCGGTTCTGAAAGTCACAGACCCCGCGGGAAAAGTTCGGGGAGTCATTTTCGGATATGCCTGCCACAACACGACGCTCGGCATTCAACAGTGGTGCGGCGACTACGCCGGATTCGCGCAGCTTCATCTCGAAGACACCTACGCCGACAGCGTCGCGATGTTCTTCACGGGCTGCGGAGCCGACCAGAATCCGCTTCCCCGCCGCACGATGGAACTCTGTGAAATGTACGGACGGCTGCTCTCGGTTGCGGTCCAGGAGGTGGTCAACGGAAAAACTCAACCCCTCGAACCGGCTCTGCAAGCCGGGTTCGTCGAAGTCCCGCTCGAATTTGCCTCGGCTCCCACCAAGGCAGAACTCGAACAGAAACTCGAAGGCGGCAACAAATACGAACAGAACTGGGCCAGAAATCTGCTCGAAGAACTCGCCAACGGGGAAATTCAAAAGACCTACCCATACCCCGTGCAAGTCTGGACGCTCGGAAACAAACTCAAGTGGGTTGCCCTCGGAGGTGAAGTGGTCGTCGATTACTCGCTCCGCCTGAAAAATGCTTTCGGAGCTGATTCTACGTGGGTGACCGGTTACGCGAACGACGTGATGGCCTACATCCCGTCCGAACGGGTTCTCGCCGAAGGAGGTTACGAAGGGGGTGGAGCGATGCTCTATTACCAGAAACCCTCCCCCTGGAAACCGGGCCTGGAAGATCAGATCGTCGAAGCCGTCCACAATCTCGCCAAGTCGCAGGCGTCCCCATGACGATCGCCGGTGTCCTGCCAGTCGTTCACACCCCGTTCGACGACCACGACCGCATCGACGAAGCCTCGCTCGTCCGGGAAGTCGAATGGGCGTTCGCGCAAGGTGCACACGGAATCTGCACCGGGATGGTGTCCGAAACCTTGCGGCTCACGCATTCCGAACGAGTGTGGTTGACGCAGCGCCTGGGAGAACTCAAACAGGGACGGGGTCTCTTCATCGCGAGTGTCGGAGCGGAGAGCACGAGACAAGCAATCGAGTATGCCGAACAGGCTGCCGAGAGTGGTGCCGATTGCCTGATGGCGATTCCCCCCGTCACCGCCGCAGTCTCCGATCCCCAACTGCTGGAGTATTTCGTGACACTGGCCGAGTGTGTCGAGATTCCCGTCATCGTGCAGGACTCCTCGGGATACGTCGGTCGCCCGATCTCGCACTCCCTCTGCTGCGAACTGCTGGATCGTTACGGACCGGAAAAAATTCTGTTCAAGCCGGAAGCCAATCCCCTCGGACCGAATCTCTCCGCCTTACGCGACGCAACTGGCGGACGCGCCCGAATCTTCGAAGGCTCGGGAGGAATCGCGCTGGTCGATTCGTATCGCAGGGGAATCGTCGGCACGATCCCCGGAATGGACCTGCTCCCCGCAATCGTCAAACTCTGGAACGCTCTCGAAGCGGGCGACGAAGAGACGATCTCGAGAATTGCTCTCCCCGTCACGTCGATCGTCGCCTTGCAGCTTCAAGCCGGTCTGGACGGGTTCCTGTCAATCGAAAAATACATCCTCCACACACGCGGACTGATCTCCAGCCCCCGTCGCCGAGGCCCCTACCAGTGGTCGCTCGACGAAGAAACCCGCCTCGAACTCGAACGTTTACTCGAACATCTCGACCGCGAACTGGGTAAGAATTAGAAGCCCAATTGCGCAAGCAATAGGGGGAACGCAGAGAAAACTCCCGATCAACCAGCACCCACACCAACCTCCCACGACCCCAAAAACGAACACCATTTATCAAATATCTTCCCCCATCGGAAACCCAACCACCGTTCCCCCAACGGCTTACGCCGCAGGAATTCCATGTTTTCACCTGACACCCGGCGTTTCTGATTGACCTGACACCCGATCTGACCGATACTCATCAATAACAACCGATGCGAAACTTCCGCTCGTGATCTCACGGAGAATTTGATGGCTGCGAATCGTTGTACTGGACCTGTCACGCGGAGAAGTTTTCTGAAAGCCGGAACGCTCGGTCTGGGGGGATTGTCTCTCGCCGATGTGCTGCGGCTGCGTGCCTCGGCCGGTCAAAACCCGCTCGCTCCTCCCGATACCTCGGTCATTTTCATCTGGCTCCCCGGCGG
>DATKCB010000641.1:0-6014 GCA_035513495.1 Planctomycetaceae bacterium
CGAGATGTCCATTCGACTGACAGGATCGCTCGCCTGCCTGCTCTTGCTGTTCGGTATCTTCCGGGAAGGTGCTGCGCAGGACGGAGTCGATTTCAGTCGCGAGATTCGGCCGGTGCTGGCCAAGCGGTGCTTTCCCTGTCACGGTCCAGGCATGCAGGAAGCGGGGCTGCGACTCGATCGACAGGAGTCGCTGCTCGCAAAACTTGAGTCGGGATCGCACGCCGTCGTTGCGGGCAAGCCCGAGGAAAGCGAGCTAATCTCCCGCATCAGTTCCACCGACGAATCCACCCGAATGCCTCCCGAGGGGAAACCGCTGTCCGAACGGGAAATCTCTCTGTTTCAACAGTGGATCAAAGCGGGTGCCGAATGGGAAACTCACTGGTCATTTCAGCCGGTTTCGCGACCCGAGATCCCCCAGATCGAGAACACCGAATGGGTGAGAACGCCCATCGATGCATTCATTCTCAAACGACTCGAATCCGCAAAGATCGAACCGAATCCCCGGGCCGCGAAAATCCAGTTATTGCGTCGCGCCTACTACTCGCTGACGGGGCTTCCGCCGGACCGGGCTGAGATTGAGGACTTCTTGGCCGAAGAATCTCCGCAGGCATTCGAAAACGTCGTCGATCGGTTGCTCGCCTCGCCGCAGTATGGAGAAAAGTGGGCGCGGCATTGGCTGGATGTCGTCCGATTCGCTGAGACAAACAGCTTCGAACGCGACAGCCTCAAGCCACACGCCTGGCGGTTTCGGGATTACGTGATCCGGTCGTTCAACGAGGACAAGCCGTACGATCAGTTCGTGCGCGAGCAACTGGCCGGCGATGAAATCGCCAACCCGACGCCGGATTCGATCATTGCGACGGGGTATTACCGACTCGGGCTGTGGGACGACGAACCCGCCGATCGCTTACTCGCGAAATACGACGCGCTCGACGATCTCGTTACGACGACGGGACAAGCGTTCCTCGCGATGACGATCAACTGTGCCCGCTGCCACGATCACAAAATCGACCCGATCGAGCAGACCGACTATTATTCGATGGTCTCGTTCTTTCAGGGGATTACCCCGATGGATAAGGGTGGTCCCAACATCGAACGCGCCATCTTCGAAGACGAACAGGCCAAACGGGACTATGAGGAGGCCGTCGAGCAGCTCAACCAGGAACGAAACCGCGTTCAAACCGAGGTTCGCGAATTGGAAGAGGAGTTCAAGCAGAAATTCAAATCACTCTCCCTCGACCAAATTCAGCAACCCGATCTGGCCGATCTGGAGTACCGGTTCTATCGCGACACCTTCGAGAAACTCCCCAACTTCGACGAACTGAAGCCGGAAACCGTCGCGAAGCTCGATCCTCCGTATTTCGATCTTCGTCCCGCGACGCGCGAGGATTCCTTCGGGTTTGTCTTTATCGGCTCCTTAATCGTTCCCGCAGACGGCGAGTACACATTCTGGCTCGATTCCGATGACGGCTCGCGGCTCACCGTCGATCGAGCCGAACTGATCGTTTACGACGGAATTCACAAAATCGGCAAACCGCATCAAAAGACCGTGACGCTCAAGCAGGGGCGCGTTCCGATTCGGCTCGATTATTTTCAAGGCAAGTCCGATAAAGGACTCGGCGTTCGCTGGTCGGGGCCTGGATTTCAAGACCGCTATCTCTCCGCCGCCACCGAAGAGAACGTCCTGATTTCGGATCTCAAGAGCAAACCGCTTCCCGAACTGATTCGTGCGACAGGACGAAGCGTCCTCGGAGAGAAAAAAAACAAAATTTACAACGACAAGAAGCAGGAACTCGGGCGATTGTTCTCCCAGAAAATACCTGCGGATTATGCTCTGTGCGTGACGGAAACTCCGAATCCTCCCGAAACTTTCCTGCTGCAGCGCGGCAATCCCAGACTCCAGGGTGATCCGGTCGAGCCCTCGTTTCCCGCCGTACTGACATCGGTGAAGGCGGAAATCGAACCGCCACCCTCCGATTCGAACACGTCCGGCAGACGTCTGGCTTTGGCCAACTGGATTGCGTCTCCCGAGAACAAGCTGACGGCACGGGTGATTGTCAACCGAATCTGGCAGCATCATTTCGGGCGGGGCATCGTTCAATCATCCAATAACTTCGGATTGCTGGGAGCGCCTCCGACACATCCCGAACTGCTGGATTGGCTCGCGTCCGATTTGATGGACCACGGTTGGAAATTGAAACGGCTGCACAAAATGATCGTGATGTCGGCGGTCTGGCAGCAATCTTCGGCTCCCAATGACGCCTCGTACGAGCAGGATCCCGCCAATGAGCTGTTCTGGAAACACGACATGCAGCGACTCTCCGCCGAGGAGATCAGGGACTCTTTGTACGCCGTGACGGGAGAACTGAATCTGAAGATGTATGGTCCGGGAGTGTACCCGTCCATTCCCGCAGAAATCCTCGCGGGACAATCCCGCCCGGGCGACGGCTGGGGAAACTCCTCACCCGAAGAACAATCGCGCCGCGCGATCTACATTCACGTGAAACGCTCGCTGATCACGCCTTTATTGTCCGACTTCGATTTCTGCGATACCGACAGCAGTTGTGCGGAGCGATTCAGCACCGTCCAGCCGACGCAGGCGCTGGCGATGCTCAACGGCGATTTTCTCCAGGAACGGGCCGTCAAACTGGCCGACCGCTTGCGAGCTGAAAGCGACATACTCAAAGAACAAATCCACCGTTCGATCTGGTACACCGTTCAACGGCAGCCAACCGAAAACGATCTGGAGCGCGGGCTGTCGCTCGTGAACCAATTGAAATCTGAACACAAACTTCCGGAAGCTCAGGCCCTGAATCTGTATTGCCTGATGGTTCTGAATCTGAATGAGTTTCTGTATCTCGACTGAGGTCTGACGATGACGCACTCACAACCGAAAAACAGCTTTTGCGGACGAACCCGCCGGGAATTCTTCTGGGATGCCGGGGCCGGTTTCACGAGTCTGGCAATGACCGGACTACTCTCGAGCGACGGATTTCTGAATTCGCAGACCCGGGCAGCCGATGGAATCTCCCAGTACGTCAATCCGCTCGCTCCCAAAGATCCGCACTTCACCCCCAAGGCGAAAAGCGTCATCTTTCTGTTCATGTACGGAGGCCCGAGTCACGTCGATACCTTCGACTACAAGCCGAAACTTTACGATCTCGACGGACAGACGATCGAAGTCAAAACCAAAGGCCGGGGGGGCGAGAAAAATCAGGGACGCGTCGTCGGCCCCAAGTGGAAATTCAAGCAATACGGAGAGTCGGGGCAGTGGGTGTCGGAACTGTTTCCGCACTTGTCCAATCACGTCGACGACATCGCGTTCCTGAAATCGATGACGGCCGATTCTCCGATCCACGGCTCGGCGATGCTGCAGATGAATTCCGGAAAAATCCTGTCCGGCAGTCCGGCGCTCGGTTCGTGGATCAATTACGGACTCGGCAGCGTCAACGAGAATCTGCCCGGTTTCGTCGTCATGCTCGACCCGACGGGCGGTCCCATTTCGGGAGCCAAGAACTGGTCCAGCGGATACATGCCGGCCACTTTCCAGGGAACGCTGATGCGGTCGAAAGGGGATCCGATTCTCAATCTGAATCTCCCCGGCAATCTCACCAAGCCGATGCAGCGGGAGTTACTCGATACGCTCAACGCTGCGAATACCGAACATCTCAAGTCGCGAATCGATAACAGCAATCTCGCAGCGCGCATTTCGAGCTACGAACTTGCCTACAAGATGCAGCAATACGCTCCCGAAGCGGTCGATCTTTCGAAAGAAAGCCAGAAAACCCAGGAAATGTACGGTTTGAACAACGACCGTACGCTCGACTTCGGACGCCGCTGCCTGCTCGCACGACGTCTGGTCGAACGGGGTGTGCGATTCATCCAGATGTATTCGGGGGGAAACCACAACGACGCCAACTGGGACGCGCACGGCGATCTGGAAAAAAATCATAATTACCACGCAGGGAACACCGATCAGCCGATCGCCGCGCTCATTCAGGATCTCAAGGATCGCGGATTGTTCGACGAAACACTGATCGTCTGGGGGGGAGAATTCGGACGCCAGCCGACCGCCGAGTACGCACAGGGGACAGGGCGAGACCACAACTCGTACGGATTTACGATGTGGATGGCGGGCGGTGGCATCAAAGGAGGCCAGAGCGTCGGCTCGACCGACGAACTCGGCTCAGCCGCCGTCGAACGTCCGTTCCACGTGAAGCACCTGCATGCGACGATTCTGCATCAGATGGGAATCGACCCCAATCGCCTGAGCTATTTTTACGGCGGCCTGGATCAGAAACTCGTGGGCGTCGAACACGTCGAACCGATTGCTGAGCTGGTGTGACATTTCCGGGAAACGTCCGCGAACGAAGACTCGACTTCAGAGATCGGAACACGTCACCGTGATGATCGAGTGGACGGCGAGTCAGCGAGGAAGATCCATCGATTGTTTTGATTTCAGGACGGGGATCGGAACGAGTTTTTTCCTGGTGCGGAAGAAAATCCGATCTTTCCCGATCCAGCGACCGAACTGATGATCGATTGCAACCGCCATCGTCTGAAGCAATGAGAGCGCGTTCTGCAGCCAGCTCTTGCGCGTGGCGCTCTGAAACCGGGTGACGGGAATCGGAACTTCACCGACGCGATATCCGCTGGCCAGAATCTGATTCATGAATTGCCAGTCGAACACGTCACCATCGCTCATCTCAGAGTATCGAGTCGCCCACAGCAGATGAGAACTGCACGCGATGAAGTCGGAGCCGCTGTCCAGGAATTGTCTCCCGAGAAAGAGCGGGCCCAGAAAACGGCGGAATCGCGAAGTACAGTAATCGATTCGCGACATGCCCGGAGGTCGCGATTTTTTCAGCTTCTCCGTTCTGGCTCCGATGATCAAATCCCAGGACTCCTGGTCGAGCAGGTCCAGAATCGGGACGAGGCTCTCCAAGTCGCGAGGCTGTCCGGCATCGAAGGCGACAAATGCATTGACTCCTCGGCGGCGTGCGAGATTGAAGCAGAATTTCATCAGACTGCCCCGACCGCTCTCACCAGGAGCCGAGACGATCTCCAGACCCAGGCGATGAGCAGCTTTGACAATCTGATCGGAACAATTGTGATCGATCAGGATGATTTCCCTGAACAACCCATCGGGAATATCCTTAACAATCTGGTGCAGATCGGCGGGCCGATCGTCGGCGATCAGACAAAGGAGACGATCCGAGTCGATCGTTTCGATCTCCGCAGAGATGATTTGGGATTCGCCAACAAGACCCTCGAAAGGAGTGTTCAAAGGAGAACCGCCTTCTTGAAATCGGGATGAGTGTGGGCCGGATATTTCCATGGTATTTAAAGAAAAACTCGGAGGGTTATGGTTGTTATAAACGCTTTGCTTCCGCATAATCTGGCGTTGTCGCGTTGAACAATTATAGATCGCGGTTTCTGCGATGCTGATCGCATTCGAGTTGAAATCGAGAGAATTCAAAAATCGTCAGAATTTCGTGTCCATGAGTGAATCCTTTACTGATTCACCTGTAGCAGAGGATAATGGCAGACAGGAAAAAAAGATTTTTTTGAAAAGATCAGCTTGACTGCCCCGATCCTTGAACTAGATTTCTGACGTCGCGGGGACATCAAAATACTCAAGCGACACAAGAAAATGAGAATCGCTGAACGAGCATCGGGGTGTTCCCGAGACCCGAGTATTCTCAAAGGTGAGTTCCGGAATTTTTAAAAGGACGAAACACAATGAAGAAGTTTGCCCAAAACGTGAAGAATTTCCTGCAAGCGGAAGACGGTCCTACAGCGGTTGAATACGCCGTGATGTTGGCCCTGATCATCGTAGTCTGCATCGGTGCGATTCGTATCATCGGTCAGAACGCCAATTCGACTTTCGGAACTGTCGGAACCGAGCTGGCTCCTGTCGCCGCTCCCGCTCCTTAGTTCAGAATCTGATGCAATTCAAAACTCTTCGGGGCACTTTTGTTCCGAAGAGTTTTGTTTTTTAATTCTTGTTTTTT
>DATKCB010000642.1:0-2390 GCA_035513495.1 Planctomycetaceae bacterium
CCGTTGAGAAACAGCCAGTCGTCCGAATGGCTTGAGTCCTCGTAGGGATAGGCTTTGCGAAAGGATTCCGTCAGGTCGAGCAGCGAAATGGCCTGTTCGTCGCAGATACCGATCAGCCGGTGAACCGGGTAGTCGACCGAAACGGCATCGGAAGAGACCGCCTGCAAACACATGATCTCGAATTGATCGGGTTGAATCTGCCAGCACTGAGGGATCGTCACTACGAGAAATTCCGCACCCTCCGATTCGACCTCGGACCGGAATTTCTGCAGTAGTCGCGATGTTAAATCCCAGGCCCGCTCGATCGGTGCGGGGGGAGGCACGAGCGTGATCTGAACAACTTTGTCCTCCGGCTTTCCATTTCGCGTGCGGAACCTTTCGACGAGGGTTTTGATCTTCTGTTGCTGCCAGCGATACAGTTGCGACCAGTTCTTCAGATCGCTTTTTACGGACTCAGCCGGTGGCGGAACCAGCTCCACCCTCCCCTGCTCGTCCAGACGGGAACGAACGATCGGATCGCGGTTGAGTTCGGCGGAATTATCCCGAATGTCGCTGCTGGCACAAAAACAGACGATCACGATGTCGGGCTGGTAGGCTTTAATTTTCTGACGATACAGGGCAAGTTCCGCAGAGGTTCCGTATCCCGATGACCCGGCGTTCATGACTTCCCACCAGGGCGAAGTTTCAGAGCGATCGGCATTCAATAGCGACTGCAAGCGTCCGCAAAATGTCTCGCGTTCGTCGTAGGAACGCGCTTCCGTAAACGAGTCACCGAACACGGCAACCCGGCGAACACCGGAGGGCTTGGCCACCGTGTATTCCGGCCCGCGCAGACCCAGCGAGTTCGTTCGCATCTGGATTGAGTGGCCCCCTTCGCTATCGAAGTAAGACTGGGACATCCCCGGTTTGAGGCTCGGTCCTAATTCGGTATCGAAGCAAGTGATAGGCTCAAAATCGGGACGACACAGTCGCGTGGTCAGTTCCAGAGTGATCAACACACTCACCAGTGAGATGATTGAAGTGACGACTCGGTGTCGTCTGCGAGAATACAACGGAACAGTCATACGGCTGCAATCACCAGGTACAACGTGAGATGGAGCGGAATTCTAGTGTTTTGATTCCGAGTGACAAGAGCGTTTGGAATCGGGATTCTCCCCTCCGGTATGAGCCGATCGTTTCGAGGGTTTTCCTGATCAAAATCGGTCTTTGCCGGTTGGGGTCTCTTCGATACACTCTCCCCTCATTCATTGGAGAATTCAGGGGGCAGCTCGCACCGGCTGGCCCCTTCTACCACGGCGGAAAGGATTCTGCCATGCCGAGTCAACCCGTTCGATTAATCCTGGCCGCCGATCTGCGGTTGGGACAGCCCCTGCACACTTCGATTTCGCTGACCGATTCCGCACGAGAGATCGTTTTGGATTCGACCTATGCCGCCTGGGAGCGACTGATCCTCGAAGCGGTCGACCGGGACGTCGATTTGCTGATTCTGAACGGCAACAGCTTCGTCGCGTCCTGCTGGTCGTATCACTCGGAAGCCTGTCTGCGGGCCGGACTCGAGGCACTGCTGGCGGCAGACATCCGCGTCGTCGTCAATCCCGGGCCTGACGATCCGTACGACGCC
This sequence comes from Planctomycetaceae bacterium, assembly GCA_035513495.1. Taxonomy (GTDB): domain Bacteria; phylum Planctomycetota; class Planctomycetia; order Planctomycetales; family Planctomycetaceae; genus DATKCB01. The sequence goes on from DATKCB010000642.1 coordinate 1,622, forward strand.
TGGAAAGTCTTCGACGACCTCGATCTACAGATTTTCTCTCCCGATCATTCCGGCTGGGAACCGATTGTCGGAACGTCCGGTTGCGTACTGTGCGAAATCTTGCGAAGTGACGGACATCTCGAACTCGAAGCACGCGACCTGCACGAGGTGGATGTTGCGGGGATTCTGCGAATCGTCTTAAACAGGTCCGATGTGCTGAGCAAGGACACTCCCCTGCCCAAAGGAATCGACCTCGCGATTCACTCCGGTCAAGTTGTCTGGCGTCGGGAGAATTCGAACGATCAATTGCGGCTGGGATGCCAGTCACCTCAAGCTGCCAATCATTGCAGCGATCCGCAGGGAGCGGTGTTTCTCGATTCGAATCGGGATCGGCAGATCCGCGCCTCTCGGCTCGACACCGCTGCCGTGAGTTTTCTGCAGTTCGAACTCGATCTGTCGGGAATCAACTCGTGGGATGACGCGGCGCTGCTGATGATGACGCGATTCGAAGACCGCGCCTGGACCGAAGCCGAACGACTGAGACTGATCGTCTGGGAGGTGACCGGAGAGAGTCCGCTGGCACACGAATTGATCGACGGTTCCGGAGAAGCTCGGCTGCTCGAAGCGTTCGGGGCATGTCTCTCGCTTCCCGAAGAAGTGTGCGTGCTGCACGAGTTCCGGCCTCATCTGCCGCTGGCTCGAAGCCTGTTTTCGCACCTTCCCACACCGCATCTGGCGGAACATTTTCTGGATGCCTTCAATCGCGAGTCGTCGATCGAGGATTGGACCG
>DATKCB010000643.1:0-3485 GCA_035513495.1 Planctomycetaceae bacterium
ACCCCTTCCCGCACCAACCGGTCGAGATTGGGAGTGTCCATATAGTCGTAGCCGAGCGCGTTGATCGTGTCGTAACGCTGTTGGTCGGTGATGATGAAAATGATATTCGGGCGAGTATCAGACATAGTCTCTCCTGTTCTGAATTTTCAAAGTTGAGTATCGCGGAGAGTTCGTTTCAGGAGAAGCATAAAACCGACGAACGTGCTGTTGGATCGCATCGAACGAGCTCACATGTCTGCCGCAACCAGTGAGGCCAGAACCTTGCGGGTTCCAGAAAATGTGCGTCGCCCATGCATGACGAGATAGTTATCGACCAGCGCGACATCTCCCGCCTGCCAGGGGACGTCGAAGGCGAGTTCGTCCGCAATCGCGACGGATTGCATGACCGCGTCACGGTCAAGCAGTGTTCCGTCCCCGAACGTGATCGCTTTCGACGGATCGTTGCGTTTGTCTTTCCATCCCTGACAGGCGGCGATCAACTGATTGAAGAACGTCTTGCGACCGTCGGGAAGTTCGAACACAGCGGGCAAAACTGGCGTCGTCGCTCGCAGGCAGTTGTCCTCCAGCCACTCCCAGGTATATTTGAGTTCTCGCATTCGTGCTTCCGCTTGCTCGCGCGTTTCCGCCCGGAAGGTGCTTTGCCAGCTTCGGCCCATCCCCGAGTTGGGATCGTTTTCCCCCGGCATGACCGTGTGATAGAGCAGGCCTTTTTCCTCGCAATCGCGAGCGAACGCGGGACAGTCCTGCTGCAAGCGTTGGAATAATACATCCGACCGGCACAATGGAGTCGCTCCTCCCTCTTTGGCAGCCTGTTCGCAGAAAAAAAACAGCTTGCCAGGATAAATCGGGGTCTGAGCCATTTCGTGATGGAAGAAGATGGTCACTTCCGGCGGCGCTTCGTTGGCCGTGAAGACGCGCTCCGTCCGAACCACTCGGACCGCGTTCGAGAGGGAATCCTCATACCGAAAATTCGGAAAATCAAACGCACGGATAAAAGCGTCGAAGTCCCGATCGGTCGAAAGCGGAAAGTCCCGGAACAGGATGGTTCCACTCCGATGCAGTTCCTCCGCGAGTTCATTCCGCTGTGCGCGAATCCAGGTGCAGGTCTCGTCGAGTGTCGCGTCCGTGGATCGGCAGACAAGCACTCGTGGAAAGGCACTCTCTCCGTACGATTGTTGACCGGGAACCGTATCCGGCTCAACCACAAACAGTTCGGCGGACATACAAAGACAACCTTGCTCCGGATAATGATATTTCATTGAGGAGACGCCACGGACTCCGGTATTCGACCGCCGCAAAAAGTTCTTGTGCTGCGGGATCGTCTACGATTGTTTCCATCCTCGCGTCCCATCGCAACGGTTTACCGTCGATCAGGTTGAAAGCACGCGATCCGAGGCCGATGACTCCGACGGTGACCCGGTCGCTGGGAGCCGCTGCAAGGCTCTTCGAAGCAATCATTAAGGGTGCGGCGAGAGTCGTGGATTGCAGAAACTGACGGCGACTGAGAGTCCAGGAGGAGGTTTTCATGTGTCTCTTGCTTGTGGCAGAATCTGCCTGTTTTTCGAACCCTGATTTCTTTCCTGAATGGTACAAGATTCGCGTAGCAGGATTGGGAATTCTACACGAATTTTCGAGGAGTCCACTTGTCCCGGGAATGAAAACACGAAAAGATGTAGTAAGTTGCGGCTTATTAACGGTTTAGAGTGTTTTCAGTCGCGGGTGAAACGATGTCGAACGAGATACTGGATTTCTTCAAAGAGACATATCTTCAATGGATTGGGTTGGGAATTGCAATTTCTCTACTGATTTGGGGGGCCTTGCGGATTCGTGCGCACTTTCGGGACGAGTCGGATGCGTCGGGGGATAACCACTTATTGCTCAGTCAGTTCCGCGAATTGCGGAGCAAGGGTGAGCTTAGCGAAGAAGAATTCCGAAAACTGAAAAGTCAGGTTGTCGCAGAGGACAAATCTTCGCAAGATGTTCGTCCTCGGGTTGAGGGACCAGCCAAACGCGAAACTTGATCTGTCTGCCGGCAGGAGTCGGTGCGAAAGTCATTTCGTGGTTCGAAATGCATCGAAGTTTGTGAAAGCAGACTTCCCAGGCGATGTCGCCTATTCACGGAGGAATGAATTACCCGCCGTCAGGGAAACCGACGGAGAAGAAATCAGAGTCACCTGCCCTCGTGGCAACTGCGAAAGATGAACCATGCCCTCCGGTAAGGATTTTATGACAGGCAAACGCGGTCCCGGCGGTAAGAAGAATGCAAACTGCTCTTTCTGTCGAAAGAGTTATCGAGATGTGGGCCCTCTTGTGGAAGGTCCGGAAGACGTTTACATCTGTGGAGAATGTATCGATCTTTGCCAATCCATTCTCGATCAGGAACGACGCAAGCGGGGAACTCCACGAAAGCTGTTTTCCAAGGTTCCCACGCCTCGCGAAATCGTCGAGAGTCTCAACGAGTACGTGATCGGACAGAGCCGAACCAAAAAGCATCTGGCAGTAGCCGTGCACAATCACTACAAACGGCTCCTTTCACTCAACGAAGATGACAACGACGACGTTTCGATCGAGAAGTCGAACATCCTGATGGTCGGCCCCACCGGTTGTGGAAAAACCCTGATGGCCCGCACGCTGGCGAATCTGTTGCAAGTCCCGTTCGCCATCGGTGACGCCACGACACTCACCGAAGCGGGTTACGTCGGCGAGGACGTCGAAAATCTGCTGCTTAAACTGCTACATGCTGCCGACTTCGACGTGGAAGCCGCGCAGCGCGGAATCCTGTTCATCGACGAGATCGATAAAATTGGCAAGACCAGCCACAACGTCTCGATTACGCGGGACGTCTCCGGCGAAGGTGTCCAGCAGGCGCTGCTCAAGATGCTGGAAGGAACTGTCGCCAACGTGCCTCCGCAGGGCGGACGCAAGCATCCCGAGCAGCAGTACATCCAGATCGATACGACGAACATTCTCTTCATCTGCGGGGGAACATTCGTCGGGATCGAGGACATCATCGCCAAGCGTCTCGGACGCAAGATGATCGGCTTCGGTCACATGGCGGATACCCGCAAGGAAGAAGAGCGTTCCGATCTCCTCGCGAAAATCACCGTCGACGACGTACTCGAATTCGGTCTGATTCCCGAACTCATCGGACGCCTGCCGATCATCAGCTCGCTCGATCCGCTCGGAGAGCCCGCGCTGATGCAGATTCTTACCGAACCGAAAAATTCGCTCGTCAAGCAGTACCAGAAACTGTTCGGGATGGAACACGCCGAACTCGAATTCACGACCGACGCGCTCTCAGAAATCGCTCGCATCGCGAAAACCAAGGACACCGGTGCCCGCGGACTGCGGAGCGTGATCGAACAGGTGATGTTCGACATCATGTACGAACTCCCCGAACAGCAGAAAGGCGGAAAATACATCGTCACCGCCGAAATCGTGCGAGGAGAGTCGAACCTGTTCAAACGAGACGATTCTGCCGCCGC
>DATKCB010000644.1:0-7256 GCA_035513495.1 Planctomycetaceae bacterium
CCTGATCGAGTTCGGTAATCGCGTACTTCTTCGGATCCTCCGGCGCAGCGGCAGACAGCGAGGACGCCAAGATTCCCAGACAGCACACAGACAACACAAAACGGCCAATCATCGTTGATCTCCAGAATGACTCAAAAATTCGAGATTGCTTAGTGTGAGAACCGTTCGAACCGGCTGCAAGCTTTCGCCGGCGGATTCGTCGGGAAATTCACACAAACGGATTTGATCGCGGCAGCTCGCACGTCCACAAGATCACTTCACGCCGAGAAACTGCTGATAAGTCTCCTCGACTTTTCCGGCCGCGGTGTCTCCCGCGTGGAAGTAGATTCCGTACCGCAGATGCAGAGACTCTCCCCGCTTCAGATGCAACGGTTTTGCCTCTTCTTTTCCGTTGGTGTAGGCTTTGTCTCCGAACGGACTGATTGAAAAGAGTCCGTAATTACGGACGTGGTAGCGTGACGGTCGGAAGTTGCCGGGATGATCCATCAGCGTGACGCCCACAGTTTTCCCTGCGACGTCTCCGTAGTAGTCGATCCATTTGTTCGGGCGGCCCCAGTTCTCTTTGGAGCCTTCGACTCCATTGGCGGCCAGGATGTGTCCCCCTTCCGACTCGCGCATCGAGTGGGCCATGCGAAACCCGAGCAGACCTTCCTTCGTGTCTTCGAAGACTGCGTCTTTGGCGGTGGCGTGAAAGTTGATGTCGTAGACCATCAGCCGGTTCGGATAAATCTGAATCGTGGTGTGTTCCTCGACGGCGGGAGTTCCGTCTTCACCCAGCCAATGATTCACGACTTTCAAGGAACCCGCCTCGCCGGCACGGGACGCATGAAACTCCGCTTTGACGTTGACGATTTTGGCTTTTTCCGCCCAATGCTTCATTCCACTGACTTCATCGATGGAAACCCAGATCCCCTTGTGGTGCGGGTGTTCTTTTTCGTTGGGATCGATGGGCCGCGTGAGATCGGTTTCCCCCAGCAACACCGGCTGGAAGAACGGTTTCGGCAAATCTTTCGAAGTGCGGTACACGGCGAATTTCTCACCCGCGATCGAGACGATGATGTCGTCTCCGGATTTGACGAAGGAAACATCTCCCGCTGACGCCGCAGAGGAGTACGCGGCAACGCAGCACAGACTGAAAACAATGAAATATCGAGTCACGATGAGCCTCTCGGATTGGAAGGGGTGGGGGAGGGTATCAGTTTCGGGACGTTTCACTGTAACGCCACGGAGCGGATGATTCGAGGACTTGTTTTGGAAAAAAAGTGGAAATCCGACAACGGAAAGCGGGCGCAAATCTCACTCGTCCGGATATTGCACCAGCGTGAGAATGTTTTCGTCGGGGTCGAACAGATGGACCAGCAATCCTCCCCACGGTTGCGAGGCGGGCAGATCCTCGAAGCGGACTCCCGCCGGAAGAGACAGAATGTGGAATCACGGTCCGCTTTCACGTAAAGTGTGACTCAATTTGAGAGCATGGGAGAGTCGTTCATGCGTAAACACGTTCGGTTGGCGATCTCGTTCCTCCTCGGTCTCCTCTCGACGAGGTCCACGCTCGACGCACAACCGGCGGACGTCCGGCACGTCACCGTCTACGCGCAACCGGGCCGCTTTGGGGGCTGGCCCGCGAATCACGGGATCTGGGCGTGGGGAGACGAGATCCTCGTTGGATTCAGCGCGGGATATCACAAGGACAACGGCCCCAATCGCCATGCAATTGATCACGATCGGCCGGAAGAACATCTGCTCGCCCGCACGCTGGACGGCGGTTTCACGTGGAAAATCGAGAATCCCGCGGACGAGGGGGACTTGATCCCCGTGGGGGATGTGCTGCACGGAATCGCGCCGCCCGGACTCACCGAACGCCCCTGGCGGGATTGTCCCGGCGGGATTGACTTCACGCACCCCGATTTCGCGCTGACCGTCCGGATGACGAGCGTCCGGAACGCTCCGTCGCGATTCTACTATTCGACTGATCGCGGACATCGATGGAACGGCCCGTTCCGACTGCCGATGTTCGGTCAAACCGGTATCGCTGCCCGGACCGATTATCTCATCAACGGCAAGCACGATTGTCTGCTGTTTCTGACCGCCGACAAACAGAACCGGCGGGAAGGAAGGCCGCTCTGCGTCCGCACGACGGATGGAGGCAAAACCTGGAAGTTCATTTCGTGGATCGGCCCCGAACCGGAGGGGTTTGCGATCATGCCTTCGACAGTCCGGATTTTCGAGAATGAATTGCTGACGGCCATTCGACGCCGCGAGGGACCGAAACGCTGGATCGAGACGTATCGCTCCCGAGACAACGGACTCCGGTGGACTCACGAGCCAATTCCCGTGGAGCAGACCGGTGCGGGAAACCCACCCAGTTTGATCAAATTGAAGGATGGTCGTCTCTGTCTGACCTATGGATACCGCGCCGCTCCTTATGAAATTCGAGCCTGTCTGAGCGACGACACCGGACGAACCTGGACTCAGCCGATAGCGTTGCGTACCGGCGGAGGCGGGACGGATCTCGGGTATCCGCGATCCGTTCAGCGCGAGGACGGCCGCGTCGTGACGGTTTACTATTTCCACGACCAGCCGGACGGTGATCGTTACATCGCCGCGACGATCTGGGATCCCGATCAAATCCCTGTGCGAACCGATCGATAGCGTCCCTGATTACGATCGTTCCACTCCTTTGCGGTCCCTCAACTCGCTTCGGATCAGTGGCGGCTTGCCGTCGCGACTGGTGGATGCGGCAATATCTCTCAAGATCAACTCTGAACTTCTCATTGCCACGCGCGGGCGGTTTCTGTTGTTATAGTAGGGAGTGAGATTCCATCGACTCTTCCCAGACGGATCCGTCGGATCATACATCCTGAACCTTTAGGCGAGACTCATCATGGCGCTCCCACACCTCTCTTCTCGCTCCCGTAGAATTCACGCTCTGCTCGGACTGCTCGTCGCGCTGCTCTTCAGCGCAACAACGACCGCCCAGGAAATCGTCGACTCCTGGAAGTACACACTACGCCGACCCGCTGAAGGCTGGCAGAAAGTCGATTTCGACGACAGCAACTGGAACGAAGGGAACGGCGGATTCGGCACGTACGACACGCCCGGTTCGCGGATCGGAACGGTCTGGGGAACGAACAACATCTGGATGCGCAAGACGTTCAAGCTCGCAACGGTTCCCGCCAAACCGGCGCTGTTGATCCATCATGACGAGGACGTTCAAGTCTCGATCAACGGTCAGCCGGTTCTCGAACGCAATGGCTACATCGTTGAATACATCGTCGTCCCGATCGAGAAAGAGAAGCAAGCCGCACTGAAAGCCGGGAACAATGTGATGGCGGTGCATTGCCGTCAGACGGGAGGAGGGCAGTTTGTCGACGTCCATCTGATCGATGCCGACAAGGTTCCCGAACTTCCCACTCCCCAGCGGGACACGAAGGTGTTTCAGTCGGAACTGATCACCACCTGGGGGGCGGAAGTGACCGCCGAGAATGCGTGGACCGAATATCCGCGTCCGCAATTGCAGCGCGAGCAATGGCAGAATCTGAACGGACACTGGGATTACGCGATCACACCGGTAGAACAGACCGAGGTCCCCCAAGAATGGGCCGGACAGATTCTCGTTCCGTTCTGTCTCGAATCGAAACTCGGCGGAGTGCAGCGGCGGCTCGATTCAACAGAGGCTCTGTGGTATCACCGCACGTTCGAGGCGGCTCCTCGTGACGGCAAGCGGCAACTCCTCAACTTCGAAGCGGTCGATTATCGCTGCGAAGTCTTTGTGAACGGACAATCTGTCGGCAAACACCGGGGAGGGAATACTCCCTTCACGTTCGACATTACGAATTCTCTGAGGGATGGTAAAAACTAACTCATCGTCCGTGTCGAAGACGAGACCGAAGGTTTTCAACTGCACGGCAAACAGACGCTCAATCCGCGCGGCATCTGGTACACACAGGTGTCGGGCATCTGGCAGACTGTCTGGCTGGAAGAGGTGCCGACCGCCTACGTCAAAGACCTGAAAATCACCACTGATGCTGCAAGCGGGACGATTACTGTAAAACCGGTGATGGAAGCCAACACGGGATTCGAAGTCGTCGTTAAGGACGGCGATAAGATTGTCGCGCGGGGATCGGATTCTGAACAAGTCGAGCTCAAGATCGCAAACGCGAAGCTTTGGTCGCCCGAGTCCCCTTTTCTCTACGACCTGGAGATCACCGTGCTCAACATGGTCGGTCCCATGGACCGAGTCAATTCATACGCTGGCATCCGCGATGTCGGCAAAACCCGCGGTCCCGACGGTCATTGGCGGTTTACGCTCAACGGGGAACCGATCTTTCATTGGGGGCCGCTCGACCAGGGCTGGTGGCCGGACGGTCTGCTGACGCCTCCATCCGATGATGCGATGCTGTTCGACGTTGAGTGGCTGAAGAAAGCCGGATTCAACATGATTCGCAAACACATCAAGGTCGAACCGCGACGGTATTACTACCATTGCGACCGGCTGGGAATGATGCTCTGGCAGGATCAAGTCAGCGGCGGAACGAATCCGAATTGGATCCGTCTGGTTCCCAATCCGCAGGATGCCGAGTGGCCGCAGGACGCGCACGAGCAGTTCATGCGGGAACTCGAATGGATGATCTCGTCACTTGAGAACCATCCATCGATCGTCGTCTGGGTGCCATTCAACGAAGCGTGGGGACAGCATCGCACCGTTGAAGTCGGCGAGTGGACCGTGAAGCGCGATCCGTCGCGGCTGGTCAACGTCGCCAGCGGCGGCAACTTCTGGCCGGTCGGCGACATCGTCGACGAGCACAGTTATCCTCACCCCCGTTTCCCGTTCGATCTCGGAGCCAACGGCCGCTTCGACGGTTTCATCAAGGTGATGGGGGAATTCGGCGGTCACGGATATCCGTCGCTCGGACACCTCTGGGACGCCGACCGCCGCAACTGGGGTTACGGCGGCTTGCCGAAAGACGAGGCCGAATACAAAGAGCGTTACGTGACGTCCCTCAACATGCTCAACGACCTCCGCAAACAAGGGATCGCCGCCGGCATTTACACCCAGACGACCGACGTCGAAGGCGAAATCAACGGCCTGCTGACCTACGACCGCAAGGTGATCAAGATCCCCGCGGAAGAGTTGGCGAAGTTGCATCGGGTGCTGTTTGAGTGATGGTGAGACGATCAAAGGGCGGCAGCATAATTGGCTGCTGAAGTTAAGTAGCAGAGTGGTGTGAGCAGTTTGGATATGCTTGGACGCGCATCTCAACCATTGTCAAATCACCAATCAGACGCCAACGACACTACTTGACCTCCCAGACGGACGAGGACGTCCATCTTACGTTACTTGCGGGGTGTTCGGTATGACCGTAAGTTGGACATCCATGTCCGACGAGGAGGAGTGTACGATCGATGCAGAACGACTCTTTCAACCTGCCCGCTCCTCCCGGATTTCGAGGCATGCATCCGGACCTGCCGGTGAGGATTTACCGGAGGCACCTCCCACATTGGCGGCAGGAGGGAGCGACTTACTTCCTCACATTTCGTCTGACGGATTCGATACCCCAGACTCATATTCAAGCTCTCAAACGCTGGCGCGACCGTTGGGAACGCGCGCATCCTGTACCGCGATCCGAGCAAGACTGGCAATCGCTCGCCCGTGAGATCACAACAAGCACAGAACGCTGGCTCGATAAAGGATTTGGGGTGTGTGAACTTCGTAATAAGGAGATTGCGAAACTGATGCGGGACAGTCTAATGAATTTTCAAGATGATCGATATTTTGTTTCCTGCTACGTGATCATGCCGAATCACGTGCACGCCGTCTTGAAGCCGTTGGGTAACCAGGAACTGGAAGTCATACTGAAGCATATGAAAGGTTACGTCGCGCGACAGGCGAACCAGATTCTGGGACGGAGCGGACGCTTGTGGGCTCAGGAAAGCTACGACCGAATCATTCGGGATGCGGAGCACCTCTATCGCGTCGTGCAGTATATTGGACGAAATCCCGCCAAAGCGCGATTGCCCGAGAGCGACTGGCATCGATGGATCCATCCCCTCTGGGAAGACGCGGGATGGAGATTCGAGCATTCCTGACCTTTCCAGACGTCTCGACGGACGAGGACGTCCATCTTACGTTACTTGCAGGATGTTCGGTTAGTCCGTAAGTTGGTCATCCATGTCCGACAACTCCAGCACTAATCACGCCATCAAAGCAAAACTCGCTTTCACCCTGTTTCCCTTGAATTGGATTGTCTCTGTTCCACTCGCAGGATAACGTGTGTGCTCAACGCCTTCGGAGATCGCACTCCTTCGAGGGAATTGATGTTCTAACCCAAGGAGAATTACCGTGCGACTGCGACAACGATTGATAGCAATCATGCTTGTTCCCGCCTTATTTCTGTCAGGCTGCGGTGGTGGAGCCTCGACTCCGGAAGCTGCCTTCGAGGGCTTCAAAACCTCCATGCAGAATGAAGACTTCAAAACGGGGTTTACGTATCTGACCCCGGAGTCTCAGGAAACAATGTTAACCGTGATAATGTTTCCGATTGCGATGATGAAAGGATTCGGAGGTTCCACTCCGGAACTGGATGCAGTTCTCGAAAAACACGGGATCAATCTGGAAAGCAAAGACGAGAATCCCATCGCGAACGTGAAAGACAAAGGCGCCTGTTTTCAGGATCTGATGAATGCCATGAAGAGCATGGAAGGCGCCGATCAAAAACAGCAGCCGTTCGGGTCTGATGAGTTTAAAAACGCAACTCTCACCGAGGTCAAAATCGACGGAACTGTCGCCCAGGGGATGGCGGGAGGAGAACCGGTTCACTTCGCGCAGATCGATGGAAAGTGGCTCATCGATATGAAAAAATCGATGGAGGCGAATATGGGTGACAGGCAGATCGATCTGGGAGAAATGCCCGATCCCAGTGAGATGTTCCAGGAGTTCAAAGCGGGTGAGACGCCTGCGGGAATACCCGGTTCACTGGGAGCAGAACCGGAGAATTCCACTCCGCCCAACGAGTGAGAAATGCGGTTGAGTGCACATCGCCGGAGACTCTCTGATCGAGCCTCTCTCAATGCCGATTGAGAGAGGCTCGTTTGTTTTGACGCGCTGGACAACCAACCTGACATCAAACTCCACGAAACGCTTGTTGCGCAACAGACTCCCCATAGGTAGAGAGGGAAATCAATGCGGAGTTTTTTCTCTGCGTTCTCCCCAGTCTCCGCGTGAGAAAATTGAGGAACAATCGTCGAGGCTCAGC
>DATKCB010000645.1:0-3943 GCA_035513495.1 Planctomycetaceae bacterium
ATAGTTCCCCAGCAGTTCTTCGAGCAGTTCGAGCGTTTCGAGATCGAGGTCGTTGGTCGGTTCGTCGAGGATCAGCAAATTCGACGACCGCTTGAACAGCCGCGCCAGGAGCACCCGGTTGCGTTCTCCGCCCGACAACGCCCGCGCGGGACGCCGCGCCCGTTCGGGGGTAAACAGAAAGTTTTGAAGGTATCCGTAAATGTGCAGGGGTTTGCCGTCGATCAGCAGCGTCTGCTGGCCCTCGCCGACGTTCTCGACGACGGTCTTTTCCTCGTCGATCTGCTCCCGCATCTGGTCGAAATAGAGCTGTTCGATGTTCGTTCCCAGCCGGACCGTTCCGCTGTCGGGTTTGAGCTGACCCAGCAGAAGTTTGAGCAGCGTGGTTTTCCCCGCCCCGTTGGGACCGACGATCCCGATCCGGTCGCCGCGTGAGATCAGCGTCGAGAAATTCCGGACGATCGGCTCGTCTCCGTACGAAAAGCAAACGTCCTTCGCTTCGATCACCAGCCGGCCCGACCGTTCGGCCTCGCTCGCCTGCATGCGGACGTTCCCGATTTTTTCGCGTCGCTGGCGGCGTTCTTCCCGCAGTTTCTTGAGCACTCGGACGCGGCCTTCGTTGCGGGTGCGGCGGGCCTTGATCCCCTGCCGAATCCAGACTTCTTCTTCAGCCAGTTTCTTGTCGAACAGGGCGTTCTGTTTGTCTTCGGCTTCGAGCGCCGACTGCTTGCGGTCGAGAAACGTCGCGTAATCGCAGGTCCAGTCGAGCAGCCGCCCCCGGTCGAGTTCGATGATTCGCGTGGCGAGGTTCTGCAAAAACTCCCGGTCGTGTGTGACGAAAATCAAGGTGCCGGCATAGCCCTTCAAAAATCCTTCGAGCCACGCGATCGAATCGACGTCGAGATGGTTCGTCGGTTCGTCGAGGAGCAGGACGTCCGGTTCGTGGACCAGCGACTGTGCCAGCAGCACCCGCCGCTTCATCCCGGACGACAGCGTCTCGAACCGCAGGTTCTCGTCGAGCGACATCCGCGAGAGAATCTTTTCGACCGCGAGATGAATCTTCCAGTCGTCGTGTTCCTCAGCGTGTTCGTCGTCGAACATTCCCTGCGCGACGATCTCGGCGACGGTCCCGGTCGTCCCCTGCGGAACCTCCTGCACGAGCCGCGCGATCCGAATCTCTTTTTCGCGACGGAGCGTCCCCCGATCGGGATCGAGTTCGCCGATCAGTAGCTTCATCAGGGTCGATTTCCCGGCCCCGTTCCGACCTAACAGGCCAATCCGCTCCCCCCGCTCGATTTCGAGATCCACATCGTCGAGAATCGGGAGTTCGTCCCAGGTAAACGTGACATTGGTGAGCGAAAGCAGAGACATCAACAGTTACAATCGGCGAGGAAAAAGTGGATTCGATCAACGGTGCCCAGCATGATCGACGGTGGAGATTCTGTCCAGCGTGGGCGGATTGGAGTCAATTCGCACTCGCGAGAGGTGAGTCAGTTGAGTTACGCTGTTTCGGCCCGATTTTACCGCACTAGCACAAAAAATTTTAAAGCTCACTCGTTATGACGCCAGCAGAGCCCGCTCGTATTCATTTGCTTCCCGCAAAGTCATCACCTTATGTGCTCGTTATTCGTCGTAAACCATCCAAATGCTTTCACATTATCCGATGGAACACAAGCAACGACGAGCTTGAGTACGGTTCGTGGTTTCACGGAAAGCTCTTCCCTAAACGTTGCGATATTTCGTTCGACGGACAGTGGATGATTTACCTTGCGATGGGCGCATCTGGCAAAACTTGGAACGGAATCTGCCGCTTACCATTTCTTCGCACGACTCTCGAAGGACCAAACTTGGGAACGTGGTACGGCGGAGGATTTTGGCGTGATAGCCAGACAGTCCTTCTTAATCGATGGAAAGCAGTGAAAGGATCTGTTCCATTCAAGATTGCAGAACTTCGATCCGAATTTGGTGGTGAAGATTTAGGAGTTCTTTATCCGAAATGGACACGGGATGGCTGGCAACGCCGCGGAAAAAACTACGGAGTGATGAACGAGATCAAGGACGTCGCTAAATACACAATTCAATGTGTCGGAGATGATGGGTGGCAAAACAAACCGTCACAAAGGCATCCTGCCTTGATTGTACGATATTTGGGCTATCTAACTCACGGATACACATTCCGGTTTTCACTCGATGGATTTGAACTTATAGACGATCGTGTCGATTCTGCTTGCTGGGACTGTCTGGGAAATCTCTTGTACTCTCGAGAAGGAATGCTTCATAAATATTCTTTGTACGACTTAATTTCTGGCGGCACAGGAACTGTAATCGATTTGGAATCGCTCGCTCAGCACGAGGCATAGAATCGCCGAGTTCCGAATTTGTCTACTTCGAACCATGGAAGCAAAAGAATGACCCCCGAACAAATCCAACAAGCATTCGAACCGTGGCGAACCCAGCACGCGCGGCCCGCGTGGAAGCCGATCGTTGACCCGACTCAAGGAACCACTTCCTGGTTCGGCGGAACGCCCTCGGTTTCGTCGTCCGGGGACTGGCCGGGCTGCAAGCAGTGCAAAGCGCCGATGCAGTTCTTTCTGCAGCTCGATCTGGCGGCGTTGCCCGACGAGTTCGAGACGCCTGTCAAAACCGGACTCGTCCAGTTGTTCTACTGCTCCACCGATGACGGAATGTGCGAAACCTGGTCAGCATTCACGGGGACGCACGACGTTCGTCTCGTTTCAAAACCGCACGAGATTCAGCGGCCCGATGAACTTGCCGAGATGACGAAAATTCCGATCGTCGGCTGGGAAAAGTTCTCCGACGCTCCGCACCCGGAAGAACACGAGCGATTCGGAGTCACCTATCAGTACGACTTCAAGCAGAAACAGGTTTCGGTCAAGTGCGCAGAGCCGCCGATCGCATTCGACAAGCTCGACATCGATCTGGGAGTGGCCGAACTCGTTTCGATGGCCCGGGAGCAAGACAAACTGGGCGGCTGGCCGTTCTGGGTGCAGGGTGAGGAGTATCCGAACTGTCCCGAGTGCGGCGCGCCGATGGAACTGCTGTTTCAGATCGATTCCAACGACCACCTCGACTACATGTTCGGCGACATGGGCTGCGCTCATCTGACGCAGTGCCGCACGCATCCGCACGTGCTGGCGTTCGGTTGGGCGTGCGGGTAGGTCAGGGAGGTTTTACAAGGAGCGTGCCAGCGTTACAGAGCAACGAGAAAAGGAAGATTATTTCACGCAGAGACCGGAGAGTACGCGGAGAAAATGACATCAAAAACTCTGCGTTCACTGCGAACTCCGCGTGAGGCATTCAGTATCGTAGGTTGGGTTAGCGTAGCGTAACCCAACGGCTGAGACTCTCCAACGGTGGGTTACGCTCGCACACTCGCTAACCCATCCCACGAAACTGCAACCCCGTTTTTCCCCTTGTTGCGCAACAAACTCCCTCTATGTAGAGAACGAAAAAAAGCCGCGAGCGGAAAGCCGAACGCGGAAGTACGGGTCGCTCATAGGTAGCGTAGACTTCCAGTCTGCGACGAGCGACGTGCGAACATCAAATCGACAACAACTCTCACAGGATTGGAGTCCTACGCAGCCCCGCCGCGCAACACCGAACCATGAAACAAGACATGAAACCGGAATATTTCCAGAAAAGTTCGCCGAACACAAGATATTGTGGTCCGGGATTCTTCAAACCACAAGATGTGCCAACTTGAGAAGTTGAGAACTTGAGGTCTTCCAAAAAGCTCAAGTTCGAAACTTTCTGGAGTTACCTCAAAAAAACGACCTGAAGGGTGAAACAAGCGGGGCCGGAATTTCAAATGTCAAAATCCCAATGTCGAAGGAAATCTGAAATCCGAAACTCGAATCGTCTTTCCTTCGCGCGTCTTTGCGTCTTCATACCTTTGCGTCTTCATACCTTTGCGTCGAAAACAGGT
>DATKCB010000646.1:0-3243 GCA_035513495.1 Planctomycetaceae bacterium
ATGTTCAAGGTTCAATGGGAATCCATCTAGTGCTACATCCTCGCGGCCTCGCCGCGCAACGTCCGAATATGAAACAAGCAAAAATCCGAAATAATTCCCGAACTACCTTAAAACCGTCCAAAACTCCCGGGTTTCATCCAAAGATCCCAAAGATGGAAAGATGTGATCTTCCACATTTCCCACCTTTGAAAAACCCGGGGAATTTTGACGAACGGGAGCGCGAAATGTGAAACAAGCGAGGAGGTGAAATTCGCTTCGGCAGGCGACGGACGAGGACGTCCATCGTACGGATCGGATCGCTCTGAAAGGCCCCTTACTGACACCTGACACCCTGATTCCCTGATTCCGACCCCTCTCAATCTTTCTCAAAAACGAATTCTTGACATTTGCGTGAATCTTGATATGTTGCATAATGACCTTAAATGTAATTTCTGCTTGTGTTTAAGGAATTCACCCCGAACTGACTGCCTCACACGAAGGATTCGATCCCGATTGAATCCTTCCTGCCTTACGCGAACCTGCCTCAAAAATCCGAACCATCCGCGAGGAGTGACACTGATGTACCTTGCCACACGAACTTCGGCTCTCACGGGACTGATCTGTTCCATTCTGATGGGAAGCTCCCTCTCCACCGCAGCCGAGCCTGCCGGTCTGGGAGATCCGGGACAACTCCAGTCGATTCGGCTTGAACCAAACGAATCCGGAAAGGGAGTCGCAATCCGCGGACGGGACGCTCGTCAGCAACTGTTCGTGACCGGGGTTTACTCGTCGGGTCAGTTGCACGACTTTACCCGGAAGGTCCAGTTCACCGCCGAACCGCAGGGGATCGTGGAGATCGACGCCTCGGGACTGGTCACTCCAGTCTCCGACGGACAAACGACCCTGCGGGCGATTGCCGAAGGAAATCTGCAGACGGAACTCCCGATTTCAGTCGAAGGCTTTACGAATCAGATTCCGATCAACTTCAAAAATCAGATCGTGCCGATCTTTACGAAACTCGGCTGCAACAGCGGTGGCTGCCACGGCAAGTCGGGCGGTCAAAACGGATTCTCGTTGTCACTTTTGGGATTTTATCCGAACGAAGATTATGAGTTTCTGGTCAAGGAAGCCCGCGGTCGCCGGCTGTTTCCTGCCGCTCCGACGCAATCGCTGCTGCTCGCCAAAGCCACTGGCCGGTCTCCCCACGGGGGCGGAAAGCGGATGGAAACCGGCAGCTACGAATACCGCATGATCGCCCGCTGGATCGAGCAGGGGATGCCTTACGGTTCGGAGAGCGATCCTTTCGTGACCGGGATTCGCTGCATTCCTGACACCCGCGTGATGGATCGCGGCAAGGATCAGCAGATCACCGTTCAGGCACAATACAGCGACGGCAGCGCGGAAGACGTGACGCGGATGGCGCTCTACGAAGCCAACGACTCAGAGATGGCCGAGGCGCTGGAAACCGGTCTCGTCAAGACGCTCGATCTGGCGGGAGAAGTCGCGATCATGGCCCGCTATCAGGGGCAGGTTTCGACGTTTCGCTCGACGATTCCTCTCGGTGCGCCGACGGATAACCTCCCGCAAGCTGCGAACTTCATCGACGAAAACGTCTTTAACAAACTCAAGCTCCTGGGAATTCCCGCCTCGGAAGTCTGCGATGACGCCACATTCCTGCGTCGCGTGTCGATCGACGTAACGGGACAGGTTCCTTCCGAATCCGAAGTGAGTGCGTTTCTCAGTGATACCGATCCCCAGAAGCGGGCGAAGCTGGTCGATCGGCTGCTTGAGTCACCGGCCTACGCCGACTACTTCGCGAACAAGTGGAATCTGGTCCTCCGCAATAAAAATCCCAGTGCGGGTGAAGAAGAAGCGACCTTCGCGTTCTATCGCTGGATCTGGGACAGCGTCTACGAGAACAAACCGTATGACGAATTTGTGGCGGACATTCTGACGGCCAGCGGCAATGTGAAATTCAATCCACCGGTCGTCTGGTATCGCCAGGTCGCCTCGGCGGAAGAACGGGTCGAAGACGCAGCGCAATTGTTCCTCGGATTGAGAATTCAGTGCGCTCGTTGCCACCACCATCCGTTCGAAAAATGGAGCCAGAACGACTATTTCAGTTTCCGGGCGTTCTTCAATCGGATCGGAACCAAAAATCAGGTTCGCGCGCAACAGTTCTTCGCTCAGGCGGAACTGTTCCACAACGTCGGCAAGGCGACCGATCGCAATCCGCGTTCGGGCGAGACGCTCGTTCCCGCCGGACTCGGCGGTGCACCGCTCGAAATTCCCGACGATCGCGATCCGCGCGGTTACCTTGCCAGTTGGATGTCGTCTCCCGAGAATCCGTTCTTTACGAAAGCAGTCGTCAATCGTTACTGGAAGCACTTCTTCAGCCGGGGAATCGTCGAACCCGAAGACGACATGCGGGAAACAAATCCACCCGCCAATCCCGAGTTGTTGAATGCCCTGTCGCAGAATTTTATGAAGAGCGGCTTCGATCTGAAGCAGTTGGTGCGGGATATCTGCAACTCGAAAACCTATCAACTCAGTTCGCTGCCGAACGAATACAACCTGAAAGACAAGCAGAATTTCTCACGCTACTACCCGAAACGCCTCACGGCGGAAGTGTTGTACGACGCCTTCCACGACGTCACCAACAGCACGCAGGGATACGGCGGAATGCCGAGCGGCACGAGGGCCGTTCAACTTCCCGATCCCGGTAAGGGACCGTACTTCCTGAAAGTGTTCGGACAACCGGCGGGCGACACGGCGTGCGAATGCGAACGCTCTCAAGAAGCGAACCTCGCTCAGGCGCTGCACCTCTTGAACAGTTCGGAAGTGCAGAACAAGATCGCTGGTGGTGGAGGCCGCGCCGCCCTGCTGGCCAGTGACAAGGAACGCGATCATCAGCAGAAACTCAGCGAGTTGTATCGCTGGGTCTTTTCGCGCGAACCGCGTCCCGACGAACTCTCGGTGGCGATCGCGCACATCGAAAAACACACCGAGGCTCCGCAAGTGGCTTACGAAGACATTCTCTGGGCGCTGATCAACAGCAAGGAGTTTCTGTTTAATCATTAATGTTGAGAGCAGCAGATTCCGTTAGTTGGCGACGTCGGGGACAGACAATCCACCAGCCTCCAAATGCCGCCATCACGTGCTGCACGAACAGCATCGGGACCAGAAACCGTCCTTCCACCGACCACGTCGCTCCGACGGCGAGAGCGTTCGCGAGGACGACTGCAAGTAACAATTTTCCTTCCG
>DATKCB010000647.1:0-4743 GCA_035513495.1 Planctomycetaceae bacterium
CCCGTCCGAGATGCCGCTGGGCGATCGCGGACAGCGTGTCGTTCTCTCCGACACGATATTGAGGGGTTCCCAGTTTGTCGGTCAGAAACCCCGCACCGTCAACACCCGTTTGAACGATCGTACGGTCCGTCGCCTCCGCTCTGGGAAACAGGTCGGGATATTTGAGTTCCAGTTCCCTCTCGGGGGGCAGCAGAATTTCCTGCCCGAGAGGCATTTTCGTCGGATCGCTGATCCGACTCCGATTGTAGCGGGCCAAAGCCTGATAATACCGGCTCGTCTGATACGCTGCTTGCGATATCTTCCAGTAGGTGTCGTTCTCCTGAATGCGATAAGTCCGGACGGTTTCGTTTCCGGAAGAAACTCGAGGGCGATCCTGTGCGAGAACTCGCGGTTGCTCTTTTGGCGTCTCGAACGGATCCTTCCGCTCGGGAAATTCTCTGGCCGCAACATGTGTCGTGCTGGAAGCTCGGGACGAACCCGCAGGGACAACTTCAAATTCTCCAAACGGATTCTTGGAAGCCGTCTCCGGGCGTTCGGGGATACGCTCCAGCACGGGAAGCGGTTCCGAGAATTTCTCTTCGGAAGTGGCAGGAGGGTTCTTCGGTTGAGCAATCAGTGTCGGACCGTCCGAAAATTCGAGCGATTCGGACGGTGACTTTTCTTCGATTTCTGGCTTGACCGTCAACTTCGGTTCGGGATTGGCGAACGGATCTCCTTCCATCGGTTCCGTTCGCAGCTCGGGTGTCGGTTCGCCGGACTCTCCGAAGGGGTTTTCCTTCGACACTGAGGAAGGCTTGTCTTTGTTGGTGACGACGTCGCCGAATTCGAGGACCGGCGGATCATCCGGTTTTTGCTCCGGTTTGGTGGACTTGGCCCACTCGTCTCCGAACGGATCGCCTGCTTCTGATGGCTTGGATTGATCGACAACTTCCTTCGAAGCGGAAGCCGGACCGAACGGATCCGCCGGATCGAGGTTCTCGGAGTTCGTCGGTTTCGGTTTTGTCTCAGAGACCGGCTGCTCTTCCGGTTTCAATTCCCGGAGCGGGTGCGCGACGGTCTTGTCGCTGACCTGTACGATCTGCAGTTTCTGGTCGAAGGGATCTGGTTGGGATGTCGGTTCGGGCTGAACCAGATCGAGAGAGGGTTGCTTCGTATTCGAGTTTTCCAGACCGCTCTGCTGTGCTGTCGCATCGGTTTCGTTCTGAGCGTAGGTTTCCTGAGGACGGTGAGACCACTTCTGCCAGAGCATGAATCCAAACGCGGCCGCCAGCAGGACGACAAGACCGAGACCGACCTTCGCTTCCAGCCCTCGATCGATCTCCTGTTCCTCGGGAGTCAGTTCTCCCTTGGACTCAGTCTTGTTCTGCTTGACCTCGTTCAGCTCGGCAGGCTCGTCGCCGTCCGCCGGGCGGTGCGAATTTTTGCCGAGCGGCTGCGGGGATTGAGTTTTTGCTCGTTCGGACGGGCCACGATTGGTTTGGGGGTGAGAATTTCCCATGTTTGATCGTCCTGAAATGCAGTTTTGACCATGCGGTCTTCGAGAGAATGAAAGGTAATCACCACCAGCAGTCCGCCCGCTTTCAGACAACGCGGAAACGTCTCCGACAGCGCTCGATCGAGGTGGGTGAGTTCGTCGTTGACGGCAATTCGCAATGCTTGAAACACGCGCGTCGCCGGATGTTTGTGCGACGATTTCTGTTCGCGAACGGGAACGGCTGCCGCGACGGCCTCCGTCAAATCGCTCACGGTTCGGAAGGGATGTGTTTTTCGGCGGCGTACGATTTCTTCAGCGATCGAAGCGGCAAATCGTTCTTCACCGTATCGTTCGAAGATTTCGGACAACTCGGTTACCGACCGTTCGTTGAGCAGTTCGTAAGCAGGTTGACCTTGGGCACGATCGAACCGCATGTCGAGATTTCCGGACGTCTGAAATCCGAACCCGCGCGACTCGTGAGCCAGTTGATCCGACGACAGCCCCAGGTCGATCAGAATCCGATCGACTTGTGTGATGTGTCCTCCTTCGAGGACGCAATCGAGATCGGCGTAACTGGATTGAACCAGCGTGACGTGGCCGTTCGTCAGGTTTTGTGTGGCGAGTTCGAGCATCATTTCGTCGCGATCGAGTCCAATCAAATGGCCGGTCGCACCCAGTTGTTCGAGGATTTTCCGGCTGTGACCTCCGGCACCGACCGTCCCGTCGACGACCGTCAATCCCGGTTCGAGTTGTAATTGAGCGATCGTTTCCCGCAGCAGGACCGGTTGGTGAACTGCCCTGCGTCGAGCGGGGTCGTCGTTCGGAACGGACATCGAACCGGTTTCAACAGAGGACAAAGTTTGTCGATTGGAAGTCAATCACGCACAGAAGTGACAAAGTCCATCGCGCCCGCTCGTACACGGGAACCATCGACTCTGAATCGGAGAGGGAGGGAGTCAATCGCCCGATTTGTAGAGAAACGAGGCGTTTTTGGGAAGAGAGAATCGCCAGGATTCAAACTCGCGAACTCGGGGGCAAGTTCGCATCAAGCCCGATCGAACTGAGATCAGATCGAGCGTCGAACGAGGGTGCGTTCACTCTTCGTCACCGATGCTCCGAATCGCTGTGAAGAGCTTGACGAACTGGACCTTCAGTCTGGGAACGACGCTCTCCCGGTTCTGGTACACCAGAACTCCGGTCGCGAGCACCATTCCAAGGAGCAGCGCGGCCGTCCAACTCCATAAAAGAGAGCGACTTCGGGAGGGCGAGTCGATGCGAACCCCGTCTTCGGTCATCTGCAGCCGCTTGAGATCTTCCGGTGAGAAAAATCTGGCGGACACCATCTTTTCTGCCCAAGCCATCGGTTATCATCCCTGAAACACAATTTCATTCGAGAACATTCCCTGTTCTCCCATATCGGAATTTTGACCGAAAAAGCTGATCTGAGAAACAGCAAGAAGCCGTGATCGAGGCAGATTTGTAAGATTTACACGATCAATCGAGTTTCACGTGCCGCTGGATCGTGATCGGCTTGCTTTCCGTCTCCTGCACGGGCCAGTACAGATTCAATTCGAACAGATCGAATTCCTCGAACTGGGGAAGCGAACTTTTCGCCAGGGCGAGAATCTCCCGTTCGATGCGGATGACTTCCTGCTCGTCTTTCGTCGGATCGTCCTCGACTTTCATCGTGACCCGCAGCGTGTTCGGTTTATCCTCGCGGCTCTTTTCGCGTCCTCCCTGAACGACCGGGCGAGAGTCTGCGAATTCCTCGACAGCCACGATGGCTTGCTGCAGCGGAACGAACGGACCCAGATACAGTTTCCAGTAGACCCACATCGTCGAGGTCATCAGGATCCCGAACAGAGCCAGCGCGAGCACGATCCACTTGCCGGATATTTCGGGGTCTTCGGTCGTTGTCCTGCCGTCAGCCAAGTTCATTCTCCCAGAAGCTGATTGAGAAATCGTTCGGGGCCGTCGAGCGGGAGCGGCCGGCCGTTCTGAAAATCGACGTTACCCGCCCGGTCGAGATAAAACACCCCCTCCAATGCCTGTTCGGTCTCTTTATCGTAGCGGCCCCAGTTCTGATGGACCAGCAGTCCGAAGTCCGTCAGCAGTGGAAATGGCCAGGATTTTTTGCGGCGGACCGTCTTTCCCGATTCGTCGGCAACTTCTTCGTATCCCAGACTCTCCTGCGGCAGCGCGTCGCTGATCCCGACGACGATCGTACCCCGCTTTTTCAACTCGGCGTATCGAGTCCGAAACAGTTGCATCGACTTCGAATTCTCGATGCCGTTTTTTCCATCGTAAAAGACAACGAAGATGTCGTGCCGCCCCAGATACCGTTCGAACTTGAGCACTTCGGAATTCTGGTCGGGCAGCGTCGGGATGAGCGGAGCCGGCTGCTTGAAGACCAGATCTTCCGCCCGTGGTTGCGGAGGATAATCGCGCGTCACCTTCCAGTACGAGACGCCGGCAATCACCAATGCGGCCAGAAAAATTGGAATCAGACGTTTGTCCACAAATCGTTCCTCAGGAAAACCGCACGCGTCGAACCCCCCAATTCGAGTCCGATCGTTCACTATAGAGTCTCCCCCCGAAACTTGCAGCCTCACGGCGTGCGGGGATGGAATCAATTGAGTTCAAATTGAGAAAGAACAGTCGCGAGCTTGTTTCACAACTCGCGTTGACGTTGGTCAAAATATACCGGGGATTTTCAAAGGTGTGGAATTTGGAAGATCACATCTTTCCATCTTTGGGATCTTTGGATGAAACCCGGGAGTTATTGACGGTTTTAAGGTAGTTTCGGAAATATTCTGGAATTCTGGTTGTTTCATATTCGGACGTTGCGCGGCGAGGCCGCGAGGATGTAGGGGTTAGGATATAGGATGTAGGAAGTAGTCACTGAGCGTTTCGAATTTTCGATTTCAGATTTCCTTCGACATTGGGATTTTGACGTTGGACATGCGCCACCGCCTGTTTCACAACTCGAGTCATTGTTTTGACGTAACTCCAATAAGTTTCGAACTTGAGCTTTTTGGAAGATGTCAACTTGTCAAGTTGTCAAGTTGTCAGGTTGGCACATCTTGTAGTGGGCGGATTGCCGAACCACAACATGTTGTGGTTGGCGAAATTTCCTGGGAATTTTCGGGAATCGTGTCTTGTTTCATATTTCGCTGTTGCGCGGCGGTGCCGCGCGTGATCAGTTGCCGGGGATCAGGGATCAGGATTTTTGACGTTGGAGCTTTGAAATTGGACATTCCTCGTCCTCC
>DATKCB010000648.1:0-7124 GCA_035513495.1 Planctomycetaceae bacterium
TCCTTTGATGCAGGCGTGGGATTCGGTCGAAATCAAAGCCGACGTCGAACTGGGCGGAACCGAACAACTCTACAGCTTCATGCTCGCCCGCGATCTGCAGAAAGACGCCGGCCTCAACCAGCAGATCGGCATCATGTCGCCAATCCTGGTCGGACTCGACGGCGTCCGCCGCATGGGAAAAAGCCTCGGCAACTATATCGGGATCGCCGAAGCCCCGTATGCCATGATGAAAAAGTTCATGCAGCTCTCGGACGACGTGATGCCGATGTTCTTCGAACTCCTGACCGACATCCCGCTCGAGGAGGTTCAAACAATTCTCACCGGACACCCCAAAGAAGCAAAACTGACGCTCGGCAAAACCATCATCGCCCCGTATCACAACATGGCAGAAGCCGAAGCAGCCGCCGCCCGCTGGGAAAAAGAAATTGGCCAAGGCGCGCTGCCGGAACATATTCCAGCGATGGTGATTCCGCACTCGGAACTGGCGGAAGGCAAGCTGATGGCCGTGAAACTGCTGACTCTACTGGGGATGTGCCAATCCTCGGGAGAAGCACGCCGCATGATCGCACAGGGAGCCGTCTACCTCGGCGAAGAAAAAACCCGCATCGACTCCCACGAAGAAATGATCTCCGTCGAGAACGACCTGCTCGTCCGCGTCGGAAAAAAGAAAATATGCTGCGTGAAACTGACCTGACACCTCACTCCTCCGCCACGTTCACAAACACTTTCAACGCCGAATTGTCTTCCACCAGCAACCGCATCATTTCCGCGTAGTTGTCGAGTCCGTCGACCGGATGGGTCAGGATTCGTTCGAGCACGCCGGGGTACATCAGCTCGCCGAGTGCGAGATCCTGAATGCCCAGTTCGAAATGCCGGTAGTTCGCATTGACCGAACCGAGCAGAAGTTTGTTGCCGAGCACCCAGTGCAGATTGATCGCGTCGGACGGGATCTCGATTTTGCGGTCACCACCCGTGATGCTCGCCCAGACAATCGCGCCGTTATGGCCGACCAGTTCCATCGATTTGAACGAGATCTGACTGTTTCCCGTGCACTCGATGATCAGTTGAGGTTTCTGATGCAGTTGAGCGACCAGCTCCTCGGGGCTGGTCGCAGCGGTGCTGACGTAAGTCGCGCCGATTGCTTTAACGATGTCCGCTTTGAGATTGCTGGCTTCGGGAGAGCGGGCGAGGACATACACGTCGAGCCCCCGCAGCCGGAGAATCAACGCCGCCAGCAATCCGATCTGACCGGCACCCATCACGAACGCCAGTTTCGGTTCCCAGACCTGTAAACGTCGCTGCGCGTCGTAGGCCTGCTGGACCGCTTTCGCAGCGCAGCTCATCGGTTCGGCCAGCACATGCAGGTGTTTCAGTTTTTCTGGCATCCGGACGACGAACTCGGCATCGTCGACGAAATACTCGGTCATGAAACCGTGCAGCAGATTGATTCCCCGTTCGTAGTAAACCTCTTCACTGGTGATGTCCGAGCGCCCGATCCGGTCGTAAATCGAACCGCCGGGACGACGGACCGTGCAGGTGACGTAGTCGCCCGGCTCAACGTGCGTGACCGCCGGGCCGGCTTCCGTCACGACTCCGAAACATTCGTGCCCGATCACGAGGTAATCGTCCCCTGCGGGAGCTTTTCCGTACAGGGCTTCGTTAATCTCGCGGTCGGTGGCATCGACACCAACCTTGAGCGTTTTGACTTTAACCCCTCGTCCATGAGGGATTGAATCGAGTGCCGGTTCGGGGATGTCTCGCAAATGGACGGAATCGGGTGTTCCGGGATGAACGGCAACCGCTTTCATATCGCAAATCTCTCAGTTTTCGGTCTGCTGGAACGATTCGGTGATCAAACGCGCTGGATGTGTGAAACGCAGGAAAAGTAACAAAAGTGTGAAGAGTCAAAGCGAGGAAGGTGGAGGAGTGGAAGCGAAACATGACCTTCTGTCACGCACGCTAGCATTCTTTCCGGAAACTCCGTACTCTTCCGAATTCTCTCGTTTCGCGCCGGCTTGATTGAATTCGATTCGAAGAATATCGGGCCGAGCATTGTAGCGATAGGTCGACTTTCTCGCGAACCCGCACAGCCATTTGGGGGTCTGTGGAGAGACATCGATTTCGCTGAGGGCTTCCGTTTTCTCAGGCTTGCGGCGATTTAGGGAATTGAATAAACTCGCGAGCGTCGGGAGTAACCCGATCTCGTACGAAATACCTTACCCCGTAGTGTAATGGTAACACCACAGATTTTGGTTCTGTTATTCAAGGTTCGAATCCTTGCGGGGTAACTTGAACTTCGAAAACCGCCGGGAAAAAACGGCGGTTTTTTAATTGGCTGACAGATTTTTGAGGAACATGTCGTCTCTGCAAGATACACGAAGAGTCACAAAAAACGGCTTAAGAATAATTTTCGTGAACCTTCGTGTCTTTCGTGGTCAATCTCGTTGCCGTTTCTTGTTCGCAGTATGATCGAACTTTGGATTAGGTGTTGTCGGAACCGGCGCGTTGACCTCCGCCCGCCATTGTTTCATCCGAGCGTGAAGCAGGTTCACCTGCTCGGGATTTTGTTTCGTGAGGTCTTTCGACTCACTCAGGTCTTCTTTCAGATTGTAGAGTTCCAATCGCCCCGTCTCGAACCATTCGATCAGTTTCCAGTCCCCCATCCGAATCGCGCCGACGGGTGTCGTACGGAAGGGGCCACCACTCGGATCGCCCGTGCCTTGCAGATAACAGGGAAAGTGCCAGAAGATCGCCTCCCGGTTGAGTGACGCTGTCGGATCTTCGAGCAGCGGGACGAGACTTCGCCCGTCGAGTCCGTAATTCTCTGGAGGGGGCGTTTTCGTGATTTCGAGGAGCGTCGGATACAGGTCGATTCCGATCACCGGTTCCTTGCAGACTGTTCCCGCGGGACTGACTCCCGGCCAGCGAATCGCCAGCGGTTCGCGGATTCCTCCCTCGAAGAGCATCCCTTTGGAACCTCTCAGCGGATAATTACTCGTCGGGCCACCGAAGCCGCCGTTGTCCGAAAAGAAAATCACGACCGTGTTGTCGGTGAGTTTCAGTTCGTCGAGTTTCGCCAGCACCCTCCCCACACTGTCATCGACGCTCTCGATCATCGCCGCGTATTTGGCATTCTGGTGATGTTCCGTTTTAGCCTTCTGCTCATACTTCCTTGTCAGATCGTCCCTGGCCTGAATCGGAGTGTGAACGGCGTAGTGCGTGAGATACAGAAAAAACGGTTTCGACCTGTTCTCCTCGAGAAATTCCACCGCTTTGTCGGTCAATGTATCGGTGAGATAGACCCCGCGCTCCTCGATTTTCAAATTCGGATAATTCAGTGGCGAATGATAACCGCCGCCGCTCGGACTCCCCCATTCCCGGCCTGCGACGTTGACGTCGAAACCCTGCGTTTGAGGATTCGCTCCCAGATGCCACTTGCCCATCGAGGCGGTCGTGTATCCGTTCGCCTGGAGCACTTCCGCGACCGTCACGAACTCGCCGGCCAGGACGGTCTTGTTCTCGATCGGTTCAAGTTTGCGGAACTGCTCGTTCCCCCGGCGGGGATCGCCGACGGTGTAGATTCCGTGCCGCGGCGGGTATTTACCCGACATCAGACAGGCCCGGCTCGGCGCACAGTTCGGAGCGTTTGCGTAAGCATCCGTAAAAATCACGCTGCTCCGGGCGAGTTTGTCGATGTGCGGAGTCTCGTAATACTGTTCTTTGATGTCGAGCAGATCGTAGGTATAGCCCACGTCGGCCCAACCGAGATCGTCGATCAAAAAGAACACGATGTTCGGCTTCGCGGCAGACACCGAAGTAGGAACGTACGTCGCGAAGATCAAAACCAAGGCGAACAGGCGAATCATAGAGGAACCTTTTCGGAGAGCACTGACATGTCGTGAATTCCTGACTGTTACATTACCGGTCTCAAAACCAGTTTGGTAGGATGTTTTATCTTCCCACAGCGAACGCGACGAAATCGCAATCAAATCACCGTTGATCGAACAGAAATATGCTGAAACACACGCTGCTTCACCCTAAAATCAACGAGGTTCTCGCCCGGGCCGGGCATCACGCAAAGGTCCTGATCGCGGACGGAAACTACCCCGCCTCGACCACGCTCGGACCCAACGCCGAACTGGTCTCACTGAATCTGTCGCCCGGAGTCGTCTCGTGTCCGGACGTGCTCAAAGCGGTTCTCAGCGCACTGCCGGTGGACGGCATCCACACGATGGGCATTCCCGCAGACGATTCCTACGCGCAGCAGGGAGAACCTCCGATCTGGAACGTGTACCGTTCGATTCTGAAAGAGCAGAATCTCTCGCTCGAACTCGAACCGATCGACAAATGGGATTTCTACGAAGAGGTTCAATCCCCCGATCACGTCCTCACAATCCAGACCGCCGAGCAGGCACTGTGGGCGAACGTGCTGCTGGTGGTGGGTTGCCGAACCGCGTCACACAGGTGAAAGAGCGGAAGGTGGAAGACTCGAAAGTATCCCGTTGAAAGAATCTCATGGAAACGCGCGTGCTGGGGGAAACAGGTCTTTCATTGCCGGTGGTCAGTTTCGGTGCGTCGTCACTGGGACAGGAGTTCCGGCAGGTCGATCTCTCCGAAGCGCTCCGATCAGTGCGCGTCGCGCTCGACTGCGGGATGAACTTTATCGATACGTCTCCATTTTACGGACGAGGCATGTCAGAAGTCCTGCTGGGAGTCACCCTGCGCGACGTCCCCCGGGATTCGTATCTGCTCGGAACAAAACTCGGCCGCTATGCGGGCAGGCATTTTGATTTTTCCGCAAAACGGGTCGAAGAGAGCGTCGATATCTCGCTCGAACGGATGGGAGTCGAACATCTCGACATCTGTCTCTGCCACGACATTGAGTTTGTCGAGCGACAGCAGATCGTCGACGAAACCCTCCCCGCGCTGAGAAAGCAGCAGGAACTGGGCAAGGTCCGGTGCATCGGTATCAGCGGCTATCCGATGAGCAATTTTCAGTTTGTACTCGATCAGACCCACCTCGACGTGGTCCTCTCTTACAACCACTACACCTTGCAGAACACGCTGTTCGCCGATCTGGTTCCGTACCTGAAATCGAAGCAGGTCGGGATTATGAACGCGGCACCGTTTTCAGCGCGGCTGCTGACCAACGCGCCATTGCCTCCGTGGCACAAGGCGACGCCGATCGTTCGCGAAACCTGCAAAAAGGCCGCTGAGCACTGCGCGCAGGCAGGCATCGACATCGCCCAGTTAGCCTTGCAGTTTTCGATCGCCAACCCTGACATGACGACCTGCATTACCGGTTCGGCCAATCCGAACCGGATCGCCGAGTGGGCCGAATGGGCCGCGCAACCGCTCGATGAGCAACTCGTCCGGGAAGTCCAGACGATCCTGGAACCGATCCACAACTGGTTCTACATCGAAGGACGACCCGAAAACAACGACACCCCGGTCAATCCGCTCCCGACCGAGTAAGCGCGCGTGATCACTCGGCGACCTCTTTCGCGACGTTCTCTTTCAGCGCTTTCTCTCCGAGTCGCGAGTAGTTGAGCGACAAGCCCAGCACACGCGCCGACTCCTGGTCCGCGTGGAAACCCGCCGAGTTTTCCGCTTCGACGAAGTCACACAGAAAAGACGCTTTTCGCTGATAATCCCGGGCTTTGTTGAGAAGCTCCTCGTCGACTCCCGCCGCTTGTGCTTCCTTGATCGAATCAATCAGATCGACGATCGCACCGAGGGCCAGATTGCGGAGTTCCACGGTCTTCGATTGGATGGTTTCCGCCCGAACGAGCAGGTCTTTCTCGCTTGCTTTGTGGCAGGTCTGACATGCGCGGTTGATGTTGAGCAGCGGACTGCGCACGTGATGGTCGCTGACCTTCTTCGAGCCGATCCGCTGGTACGGCATGTGGCAGTCGGCGCAGGTGACGCCCGCCTTCGCATGAGTCCCCTGCGACCACATTTCGAATTCCGGATGCTGCGCCTTGAGCATCGGAGCGCCGGTTTCAGCGTGCGTCCAGTCCTTGAAACCCGCCTCGTCGTAATACGCCAGAATTTCGTCCGCCCTCAATCCCTTGTTCCAGGGAAAGGTCAGCCGTTTCTCGTCTCCCTTGAAGTAATACTCGACGTGACACTGAGCGCAGACATACGTTCGCATCTCCTGATGCGTCGCGTCGGCATTGACGTCGAAATTCTCGATCCCTTCGGCCGCCTTGACCACTTTGATTCCTTCCATGAATCCGGGGCGCGTCACGTGAAGCTGCATCGTGTCGGGATTGTGACAGTCGATGCACGCCACCGCGTGTGTCACGTGTTCGACCGCCTCGGCGTACGGGAGCTTGTTCAGTTTCTCGAAACCCGCCATCAGATCGCCCTCTCCGAGTTTCAGCATCGGGACGTAAACCGATGCATGGCATTGCAGGCATGTACCCGGTTGCGGAGCGACGTCCTGCCGTTTGGTGAAGATCTGATCTTCGAGCATGTACGCGTGCCCGCGTTCCTCCCGAAAGTCGTGAGCGAAGGCATACCCAGCCCACAGGCGCTTCAACTGGGGCAGATGATCGAGTTTGCTTTGTGCCGTGACTTCGCGCGGATCGTTTTCATCCGGCTCGCGCATCATCGCTTCGCTCCCCCCGAACTTCGTCCGGACCATGTCCACTGTCCGAGAATAACTGTCGTACTGTTCGGGAAAATTCTTCCCCCAGATCGCCGGATCGACCGTATCGTCTTCGATTTCAACGACTCGAAAGACGGTATCCTTGCCTTCCTGCTTCTTCTCGAAAATATCCACCAATAGCGCCGCTATCCCGAACGTCAGGACCGCAGTAATGATTGTGGTCAATAGGATCGCCGAATAACCGACTTTTCGGGGTTGTGGTTCGCTCATGAATTTCCGAGCCTTCTGTGAGAGCTAGTGGGAAAAGCGTGAAAGATACGAAATGTGTGAAAGGTGGAAGAGTGGAAGGAATTGACAATGGATAATGGACAATGGAAAACGGTCAATTTCGGTTCCTGATCCCAAGCATTGTCAATTATCCATTGTCCATTATCCATTTTCGTTCCCGCTTTCCGCTACTCAAGATGCCCAACCTCGTGATGACAACGCAGGCACGAGACCGATTCGCCCG
>DATKCB010000649.1:0-4120 GCA_035513495.1 Planctomycetaceae bacterium
CAGGGGCAGCTCTTCGCCCTGATCGAATGGTTCTACTACTACCCGCTGAAAGAAGTCAGCAAAAATGATTTCGAGTTTCCCGATTACGGTCTGTATCACGGAGAAGGGCTGCAATTCACTCGAAACACAGAAGGAACTGCGACGGAAGTGGTCGCCGCTGAAGTCAACTTCGTCCGTCGCGAAGTCGGCACGAAAGATGGGGAGACATTCAAAATCACGCCCGTCAAACCGATCGATGAACTGCGGGCAGGAGCACTCGCAGCGACCCCTCCGGAAGAAAAAGGAGAGTATCGCAAACCGGACCTGGTGGGACTGGTCTCGCTCGATCGAACGATCAAACTCGATATCCGCTATGCCTCGACCAACAACTTTACGGGGGCTGTCTTCTACAAACAGCCGCGCGCGTTCATGCAGCGACCGGCCGCCGAGGCGGTCGTTCGTGCGAACAGGCAGTTGAAAGAACAAGGTCTCGGATTGCTGATCCACGATGCCTACCGGCCGTGGCATGTGACGAAAATGTTCTGGGATGCGACCCCCGACGAATTGAAAGACTTCGTCGCGAATCCCGCCAACGGATCGCGGCACAACCGAGGGTGCGCGGTCGATCTGACGCTGTACGATCTTGCGAGCGGTGAGCCGATTCAGATGGTCGCCGGTTACGACGAGTTCTCTCCCCGTTCGTTTCCCATGTATCCGGGAGGCACCTCGCGGCAGCGCTGGTACCGGGAACTGCTGCGCCGCACGATGGAGGCCGAAGGGTTCACAATCTACGAGTTCGAATGGTGGCATTTCGATTTTGTCGATTGGAAAAAGTACCGCATCGGAAACGTCACCTTCGAAGAGGTGCTCGCGCGATGATAGTTTTTCAGTCCGCAAGGGAATGCTGTCGCTTGCCGATTGAATACGGGTTCGACTTCTGATTGATTCCTCAACAAGGACGCGACCATGCGGAAATTATTTCTGACACTCACCAGTTTTCTGCTGATCTCTGCTCCGACGCCCGGTCTGCAAGCCGCCGACAACCTCTGGACAGCCGGGTCCGCCGCGATCGCGATTACGCCGAGCGAGCCGATGTGGATGGCGGGTTACGCCTCCCGGAACAAACCATCGGAAGGGGTGGCTTCCGAACTGTTTGCGAAAGCGTTCGTCGTCGAAGACGGGGCAGGGCATCGCGGTGCGATCGTGACACTCGACTTGATCAGCGTCCCCCGCAAGCTGCGCGATAACGTCGCCCGGCGGGTCGAGGAACAGTATGAGATCCCCGCGAGTGCCGTGATGCTCAACTGCTCGCACACGCACTGCGGACCGGAACTGCGATTCCCCGAATCTCCCGTGGAAGGACTCAGCCCCGAACGCGTCGAGCAGGCGATCGCCTATGCGAAGCTGTTGGAAGAACACCTTGTCGAGCTGGTGGGATCCGCGAGAGACTCCGCCGTTCCCTCGAAGCTCTCGTACCACCGGGCCAGGGCGGGATTTGCCATGAATCGCCGGCTGCCGTCGGAATCCGGCTATCGGAACAGTCCCAATCCGGAAGGACCCGTCGATCACGACGTCCCTGTTCTCAAAGTTGAAACGGCCGACGGAAAACTTTCGACGCTGCTGTTCGGATATGCCTGCCACAACACGACGCTGTCGTTCTACGACATGTGCGGCGACTACGCGGGGTTCGCTCAGCAGGAGATCGAACTGGCCCATCCGGGAACGATCGCGATGTTCGTGATGGGTTGCGGAGGAGATCAGAATCCCTATCCGCGAGGAAATCTCGACCTCGCCAAAACGCACGGCCGCACGCTGGCAACCGCCGTTGAAGCCGCGCTGCAGACTCCTCCCCTTCCGGTCGAGGGGGACCTTCGCGCGAAGCTGTCGCCGGTCGAAGTGGCGTACGCCGAACCTCCCTCGAAAGAGGAAATCGAATCGCGTTTGACCTCCGGCAACAAGTACATCGTGAATCACGCCAACCGGCTGCTGTCGGCTCTCGAAACCGACGGCAAACTTCGCTCGTCGTATTCGACACTGATTCAGACGTTCGAGTTCGGCGACGACCTGACGCTGATCGGACTGCCGGGTGAAACAGTCGTCGATTTCTCGTTGCGGCTGAAAGCAGAACTGTCCGATCAAAACACTTGGGTTGCCGGATACTGTAATGACGTGTTCGGCTACGTCCCGAGCCGCCGCGTCCTCGAAGAGGGAGGATACGAAGGAGGCGGAGCGCTGATTTACTTCACCTCGATCTTGCATCCCGGTCCCTTCGCACAGGACATCGAGGAGCGGATCATCGACGCGGTGCATCAGACTTTGAAGTAGTCCGCGACCCTCGGTCGAAGAATTCTGAAAATCTTCCAACTTTTCGCGGGGACCGCTCGCGGGATGTTGCGCGCTGCTGACAAACCTCCCGGCTCCTGCGTCGGAAAGGGTGTTGTCAAGTTGATTCAGGGTGAAGGAGTTCAAGGTGGAAGAGTAGAAGGAACAGGTTTCGAAGGCGTTTTCTTTCTGATTGAACATTGATCAGCTTCCTCCGCTTTCCGCTTTCGGTTGTCGGCTTTCGTTGCGTCCTGTCGCTCTACCCGCGTTTGTTGCGCAACAGAGGTCGTAACGTCGGAAAACCAGTCGCGGTTTGTTTCATCATTCGTCTGTCCGGATTTCGAAAACTCCCGGGGTCTGTCGAACTTGAGCTTTTTGAAAGACCTCAAGTTCTCAAGTTCTCAAGTTCGAGCGAAACCCGGGAGATTTGGACGGAATTAAAGTAGATCGGGAAATATTCCGGATTTCTGCTTGTTTCACGATTCGGTGTTGCGCGTTGAGGTTCGATTTCGAAGTTCGGATTTCCTTTGTCATTGGGATTTTGACATTCGACATGCTGTGGTCCCTCTACCAATGGCGGGGTTGTTGCGCAACAAGGACCACGAAAGGCGCGAAACACACGAAAAAATGGCGTTGAATTATGTCGCGCGGGTGTTGGCGACGCAAAAAACTTTACGGCATCAGCTTCGATTGTGTATGATGAAAGTCGTCTTATGGAAGACTGATTCAGAACTCGAATTGCCGGAGGATGATTCTGATGAAACAGCAAGCCGCTCTCTGCCTCTCGTTCGTGGCCTTGACTGTGACTGGTTATCTCTGCCTGTCCCCACCCGCCGAGAATCAACCGGTTCCCCCAGCCGAACCTTCTGCGACATCATCCGATCAAAGTCCCGTACCTGCTGCCGATGTCCAACCCGACGAGAAAGAATCGCAGTATTTCGTCGATATCCAAAACGCGAAGCGGTATCTCGAAGGGGATCCGTTTTTGTATCCGACCGATCAGATGTTTCGCGAGTTCGAACGGGAACCGATTTGCCGCCGCTGATTCGTGATCCGGAAATCAAGGATCCCGGATGGTGACAGGTTGTTCTTCACCCTCTGAGGTTTGTGATGTGCGCACACTTCTCCGTAGGTCGGGAACGTTTTCCGTCCGTCTCAATTCGTACGACGGGAACATTTTTCCCGTCGAAAGGCGGAACGGACGGGAAAATGTTCCCATCCTACGGTCAATCTTCGTTTGCTGTTCCAGCCGTCACTCCTGTCTCAATCAAACGCTTGACGCGGTCCCGTTCACCTGACAAACGACGGGTGCTTTCGGGTTTGATCAAAACGGTGCTTGAGTCTCGCACGGCGCGCGGGTTTAATGAATCTCGATTCACCCCGCTCACCGAAGGAGAACTATCATGCGTCTGAAACCTGTTTTGCTGGGAGCCTGTCTGATGGCCGCTGCGACTTCACTCTCTGCCGGAGAGAAACTCTGGGTTTACTTCGGGACTTACACGCGAGGAGACAGCAAGGGGATTTATCGCTCCGAGTTCGATCTCGACACGGGGAAACTGACCGCAGCGGAGCTGGCCGCGGAATTGAAAAATCCTTCGTTTCTGGCGATTCATCCGGACGGCAAGCATCTGTACGCTGTGAGCGAAGTGAGCGACACCGACGGAAAACCGGTCGGGGGAGTGGTCGGATTCCAGCTCGATCCTCCCTCGGGAAAACTCGAAAAGCTGAACGGTCAATCGACGGGTGGTGCCGGTCCGTGTCATCTGATCGTCGACCCGACCGGTCAGAACGTCCTCGCCGCGAATTACGGAGGGGGAAG
>DATKCB010000650.1:0-4745 GCA_035513495.1 Planctomycetaceae bacterium
CCCGGACAGTTTCTCGCACCCGGCGCTGTCACAACTTGTTTCCGCCAGTCAGACCGACTTCGGTAAGGCGGTCGTTTCGACCTATTGGCAACTGGAAGCACATCCGACTCTCTCGGGCGTACGCATCGGAGCCGCACTCGACGGAGGTGATCCGTTTCTCGTCGAGCAGTCGGTCGGCGACGGACTCGTCGCGTTTTCCGCGGTCTCGTTCGATCAGAAGGGGAGCAACCTGCCGTCTTTGTTTGCGTTTTTGCCGTTCCTGCACGAACTGACCTATCATCTCGCTTCACCGACGCTGATCGACCTCAATCGAAACGCTTCGAGTGTGTTGAGTGTGAGTCTTCCGCAGGTCAAATCCAGTGCTGGAGCGGACGACACCGAATCGATCACCTCCGCCGATGTCACGCTGCCGGACGGGACAACGCGAAAAGCAACTTTCAAACGAGACTCGCAGCGGACCAGCCTCGAACTGACGAGGGCCGTGCAGCCGGGAATCCATCGGGTCGAACTCCCCGAAGAACTCGCCGTCCAACTGGCCGGATTGACCATGTACGAGGAAGGCAAATCCTACCTTCCCTTCGCCATCCTGAACGATGCCGGGGAAAGCCGTCTCGACCCGATGACCGCCGAGCAGGAAGCTCCCGCCAATCGATATCTCGATTACTTCCACTCGGAAAACTTCGAACAACTCGTGGCTGCCGTCATCGGCGACGTTCCCGGTTTCGAGCTCTGGAAGTTTCTTGCCATCGGAGCCGTGCTGCTCGTGCTGGCGGAATCGTTTGTCACGCGCTGGATCGCGCAGCGGCGAAAACTGGGAACGACCGAGGCCGTCAGTTTCGTTTCGGAAGGGGAAAAACTGAGTACGTTCCAGCAACGGGCCAAAGAATTACTCGAATCTGTCAGAACGAAATAGCTGTCGATTATGGATCAGGAAATTCAACATCACGATCTGCTGTCGGCTGACTGGTCGACCGGGATGATCCTGTTGCTCGCGTTCGCGGCGACCGGGATCTGGATCGCAGCGCATGCATTGAGCCGCCGGTGGGAACAGAGTCGCCTGCTGACCGCCGGTTCGTTCGCGGTGCGAACGATCGCGGGGACGGTCTCGCTGTGGCTGATCTGCAATCTCTTGAACCGGATCATCGTCTTGGGAACAAGCTCGTCGATCATTGCGATCTCTGCGAGTTCCGCGCTGGTCGTCGAACTCGTGATCACATTTTATACGTTCGAGCGGAAATTCGTGAAGAGCAGACAGGGAGCGGCGCTGGTTGCGATTCGGGTGATGCTGATTCTGTCGCTCGCGCTGATGCTGCTGCAACCGGTGTTCGCGTGGAATCTGACACACACTCACGAGCGATACATCGCGGTGTTGCTGGACGATTCCGAATCGATGCACATAGCCGACGAACAACTGACCGACTCCGAGAAACTGCGGTTGTTGCGCATCTTCGATCCGAGTTCCGCTCAAGCGCCGTACGACCTGAGTGACTCCGTGACCGAACTGGAAGGATTTGCAGACCGGCTGGGAATCGCCGCTCGCGCATTACAGCAATCCGGTACACCAGAGGGACAGGGGGACTTTACCCTCAAGCGGCAATCGATCGAACGCGTTCTCAGTGCAGGGCAAAGCGTCGTCTCGAAACAATCCGAACGCCTGCAGGACCTGTTGAATGCCGAGCTTCCCCTCGATCCCGCGATGACCGAGTCAATCCGGCAATTACAGCACAGTCTCGATCGGGACGTGATTGCCCGGCTCGTCGAAGCGGACAGCCTGATTCAGGAGAATGCCGACCGTCCGGATTTTCTGGCCGGACAACTGGAAACCGAACTCAACGGAATCGCCCGGACGATTCGAGAGCAAGCGCAGGTTCTCCCCGGAGTGATCGATGCAGCCGACCGCAGTTTCTATTCGTCGTTGCCCCCCGAGGTCGGCCAGCGTGCCGAACAGTTGGCGACGAAAACCCGGGCTGAAATTGCCCGGAGCTTACTCCTGGACGAGTCCTCCAGTGCTCCCGGTTTGATCGCGAAGCTCCGCGAGGGCTACGCAGTTCGGCTGTTTCAATTTGATTCGCAGCAGCGGGAACTGGAACTCGAGGATTGGATCAAACACAAGGAATCCGGTTCCGAATCGCCAGCAGCCGACCCTCCGGCAGAGCGCGAAGCAGCCTCGACGCGAGCCGTAACCGATATTGCGAGCGTTCTGAAACGAGTCCAAGAGGAAATCCCGGCGGAAAAACTGGCGGGAGTGCTGCTCGTGACCGACGGGCGGCATAACGGACCCGAAGAACTCGATCCCCTGCTGCAGCAGTTGGGAACTCAAGGCAGCCCCGTCTCAGCGCTGGTGATCGGGAGTTCGCGCCCGGGAGTCGATGCGGCGATCGTCGATCTCGATTTCCCCAAGACGGTCCTGGTAGATGACCTTCTGACGGTCGAGACGCGGATCCGCGTGACCGGGATGAGCGGGCGCAAAGTTCGAGTCAATTTGTTCGAGGGAGACGAATCTCTGTCCGAACAGATCGTTCCGATCACGAACGACGAATTTTCCTCGACGATCGAGTTGAATCACACACCGCAACAAGAAGGATTCAAGAACTATCGCGTGAAACTCGAACCGATCGATGCCGATCGGATCGAGTCGAACGCATTTGCAAACAACAACGAACGGAATCTGACCGTCGCGATTTCGGACAATCGAACGGAAATACTGATCGTCGAAGGAAAACCCCGCTGGGAGTACGGTTATCTACGAAACCTGTTCGCCAATCGCGACTCGACCGTCCAGTTGCAGACAGTTCTGTTCAACCCCAATCGCTTATTGGAAACGGATACCCGGCCTGTCATTCACGCATCCGCCTCGCGCAATGCCGACGAGATCGAAGCCACGGCACTCCCCGAGAACAAAACCGAATGGCTCAAGTTCGATGTGATCGTGCTGGGTGATGTCGCTCCCGAGCGTTTCACGCCGGAGCAAATCGATTTTCTGTACGAGTTCGTCAATCGCCGCGGAGGAGCGCTGGTCGTGATCGCCGGGCCGGATTTCATGCCGCATCGCTTCACAAACTCGAAACTGGCCGAACTGCTCCCCTGCCGCTTTGAGGCGAACAATCAAAAACTGTTTGCCTCTCCTGAAGCGAGTTTCCGCTTTCGGCCCACACAGATCGGCACCCGGCACGCGATCATGCGGCAGGCTGACTCGCTCGAAGCGGGCAACGAAATCTGGAATTCGATCCCCGAGATGTACTGGCGGCACCCTGTCCTCGAAGTCAAACCGGGAGCGGTCGTGCTGGCTTACGCCGAGCCTGAGGGGCAAGCCAATCAGTTCGTACCGCAACCGGACGAAACTCCCGAGCAGCGGGAAACCCGCCGGGCGAACCTGCAGCAATTTCAGCAGCAGCACGCACTCGTCACAATTCAATCGTTGGGAGCGGGCCGGACCCTGCTGCTCAATACCGACCGGACATGGCGGCTCCGCTATCGCGTCGGCGACACGTATCACCATCGATTCTGGGGACAGGTGCTTCGCTGGGCAGCGGCCGATCAACTGCAGGCCGGGACCGAGTTCGTCCGCATCGGAACCGATCGCACAACGTACGAGCCAGGGGTACCGATTCAAGTCACTGCACGGATCACCGACAGCTACTTCGCGCCGGTCAGCGACGAGCACGCGACCGTCGAAATTTATCGCGGAACGGAACTGGTTCTGAGTAAAAAACTGGATTCCGTCGAGGGAGCGGATGGAACCTACCGGGCCGATCTCGGCAGTGAATTCGTAGCGGGAGATTTCCGAGTTGTTCTCAAGAGTCCCGAAGTCTCCCGGTTGTTTGCGGGAGCAGAGCCGCAGATCGAGACGCAATTGACCGTTCTGGCCCCGGAAATCAATTCGCAGGAACTGATCGAAACATCGGTCGATCGGGCCGGACTGACCCGCTGGACCGCGCTTTCCGGGGGAACCCTGATCGAGAGCGACGCACCGGATCGTCTGTTTTCATATATCAATCCCGGCACTCAAAGTTATACTGAAACTCGGAGCATTACTCTCTGGGATTCCTGGGGATTGCTCCTGGTGATGCTCGTGCTGCTGACTTCCGAATGGATTCTTCGCAAAGTAGGAGGACTCGTATGAGTACGATTGCTGCATCTCACAATATCGACGCGGTCCCCAAACCGATCATCGACAAGCTCCGCGAGGCCATCCGGCGGGCGAGGATGGTCATGGCCGTCCGAGGCTGTCTGGCGGTCGCCAGCGTCGTGTTCATCACTTTGCTCATCGGGATGGGAATCGATGCCTCGTTCACGATTTTTTCCACGGCTCTCCGTGCGGCGATCTCGTGTGTCCTGCTGACCTCGATTCTGGTCTCGGTTTATCTGTTTCTCGTGCGTCCGCTGGCGAAGACTTTTTCCTATACGGGTATTGCGAGAATTATTGAATCGCGTCATCCCGAACTGGAAGAGCGGCTCAGTTCGGCGATCGAGTTGCTTTCCAGCAACGATGCCGACGAACTGCGCGGTTCGAAAGTTCTGATCGAAGAACTCGCCAAAGAAGCCGTCGGGCAGATCGACCTCGTCTCCCCCCAGCGCGAGTTCAATTATCGGACCGTGCGCCCGTATTTGATCACGGCCTCAACGGCGGTGGGGACGCTGCTATTGCTGTTCGCAATCTGGCCGTCCAAGACATCTCAGTTGTTGGCACGCATCGTGGCACCCTTCGCAAATATCGGGAACGTCCAGGCGACTGACATGACGGT
>DATKCB010000651.1:0-6065 GCA_035513495.1 Planctomycetaceae bacterium
CGCGATGTCGAAAAGAAAGACGCTGCCAAACTGAGGCCCGGCTTCGGCGGGCTGCTCGATTTGCTGGACAGCATCATCTTCGCGGGACCGGTCGCGTACCTGTTATGGATGGCACTTCCGCTTGCGGCGGGAATTGAGCCTCACTGAAATCGCCGAAACACCGCCGCAGACGATGTCGAGATTTTCCCCGCACGTTGTGAGGAGATTTGGCTGTCGTACGTGTTGCTCGTGTTTCGGGTGAGATCCGCATCGAGTTGGACCGGGTTCTCGGCAGCTCGCGGCGCGAGAGGAGTCACGGTCGTCGGCGTCACTGAGGTGGAGCGAGGCAACGGTTCGGTCGCAACTTGAGGCGCGAGGGTCGGCGAGGGCATCGCTCCGATGGCATACGGCCGGAGAACTGTTTGGGGCTGGTAAGTGGTCGTCATCTGGGGAATCCGCGCGACGGTCTGATACGGAACGATCCGCGAGACGGTTCGCGGTTCGTAGACGGTTTCCGGAACCTGCTTCGTGACGACTTTCGGAACCCAGACGGTCTGATAGCCGCCTTCATCGACGGTGACGTTCCGATATCTCGTGACGGGAACCTGTTGCGTGATCGTTTCCTGCCGATAACGGGTTTCCGGCACGTCGCAATACACGATCTGTTGTCGCGGAACCAGAGTTGTCTGGAGACAGGCACAGGGGGGGGCGACGTTCACGACGGGGACCGGAGCCGCACGTCGGTTACAGACACGACAATTATCGAACGGATTGGGAATGAGTTGCGCGTCTGCCTGAGCCGAAACCAGACCCCAGGTCAACATCGCAAAAGAGAACAGAATTCGAGTCATCGGCATATGTAGGCCTCTGTTGTGCAGATTTACAGAAATATGTTACGTTTCGGCAATCACAGTCGCCTCTTTTCAAAATCGTTACTAAAACCCAATTCCCTTGAATCGAATTATTCGCCCGCGTCTGCCACAATGGAAACGTCGAACTGAGTGCGGATTGTGACGATTACGGGGTTTGGAGAAAATCGAAACGGGCAGAGCTCGGCATCACGACATGAGCCCCGAATCGAACAAGAATCCGTATTACGCTCGACGAGAGGAAAAGGAATCACCTCGGAGTCCCACTGACATGGCCGTCATCATTCATAACTCGAATCTCGAAGTTTATTTGCAGCGCGACTGGTCCCGCGAATCGCTGGATCAACTGGAATCGTTGCTGATTTCACGCGGAACGTTCGAGTTTCCGTCTCTCCCGAACGGCCTTTTCCCTGCTGCGGTCGCCGAGGGTTACACCGGATACGGTAATGTCTGGGTTCGAGATAATGTTCATCTCGCGCACCATTTTCACGTGCTCGGCGAAACGCATTGCGCCGCAGGGATCGTTCGCGGTCTGACTCAGTTCCTGATGACCCAAACGTCAAAAATCGAGCAAGTGATTGCCGGGGAGTTGACTCACGACGATCCGATGAATCGACCGCACGTTCGGTTCGAAGGGGGATCGCTCACCGAGTTGGATGAAAAATGGTCGCACGCGCAAAACGACGCGTTGGGATATTATCTGTGGATCGCGTGCGAACTGTTGCTCGCACGCGAGATCGAGTTCGCTCGAGCCGAAATCGATTTGCTCCTGCTGTTTCCCGCTTTGTTTCGGCATTTTCGTTTTTGGCAAGATAAGGATTCCGGACACTGGGAAGAAACACGAAAGGTCTCCGCGAGCAGCATCGGCACAGCCATCCGTGGCTTGCAGTCGTTAGTGAAACTGCTCGCCGATCGAGCCGATCTCCCGGGAATGAATTCCGTCAGGCGAGCATCATTGTTCCCGGAAATTGAAGACCTGATCTCCCACGGCATGCAGACACTCTCGAAAACCCTCCCCTGGGAATGCCGTTCGGACGATCCACTCGAACGGCGACAATACGATGGCGCTTTGTTGTTTTTGATCTACCCGCTCGGGTTGCTCGATCCGAACAGCGGCCAGGCGGAGAAGATCGTGAGCGACGTCCGCAAGCATTTGCAGGGCGAGATCGGCATCCGCCGCTACCCGGGCGACTCGTACTGGTGTGCCGACTACAAGGAAAAACTTCCGGAAGAGACTCGAACCGCCGACTTCAGCGACGATCTGAGCTTGAGAGATTCGCTCTTGAAACCCGGCGAAGAGGCGCAGTGGTGTATTTTCGATCCCATCATATCGGTCATTTACGGGCAACGATTTCTCGCATCGGGTCAACCTGCCGATCGCGAACTTCAAATCGAATACTTCAATCGTTCGATCGGACAGATCAGCGGTGCAGGAGGTGAATGGCCGGAGTTCCGATGTCCCGAATCGTATTTCCTGTCGCGCGGAATCTGGCGCCCCAACGACGTCACACCGTTGCTGTGGACGCAAGCCAACCTTCGTCTGGCATTCCATCAGATGCGGCAAACTCTCGACCGATCGGAGGTGTTATGAATCGTCAGCGAACACTGAAACCCCCGAAGTCCCAAAACCTCGCCATTCGCTCGCAACTCGCATGGGCGCTCGCCATGCTGATTGTCGGGTTCACTCTCGCGGATGTCGTCTACGCTCAGGAACAAAATCCTGCTGCGGAACCGCCGAAAACCCAGACCACACCGTCCGATGTCCGCCTCAGCCTGGAGTCCGTCACCACCCGGCTGAAAGCCGCGGAAGCTCTGGAAGGGCAGGAAGAACTCAAGGCGAAGCTGGTCCCGCTGTTGACGAAGACAGCGGACTTTCTGAAGCAGGAAGCCGCTCTCGCCAAAGAAGCCGAAAAATTCCGATTCGATCCGCAAACGCTCGAACCTGCACCTGCCGAAACAGCACCCGCTGT
The DNA here is from genome assembly GCA_035513495.1 of Planctomycetaceae bacterium. Lineage (GTDB taxonomy): Bacteria > Planctomycetota > Planctomycetia > Planctomycetales > Planctomycetaceae > DATKCB01. Next base: position 2,819 of record DATKCB010000651.1, read on the forward strand.
TCCCGACAAAAATCGCGAAACGGAGATTCGCGAGAGCGAAGACCTGACAAAATTGCGTTCCGAACTCGACGTGCGGACGCAGAATTTGAACGAGAAAGCGAACCAGCTCAAGGAACTCGATCAGTGGGATCAAATCCGAAAAGAACGACAAGATGCTGTTCCACGCGAACTCACGGCTGTCAATCAGCGGCTCGATGAACTGAAACAAGCTCCCAAGCTGCCCGAAGAGGAAAGTCCGGAAATCACTCAAGCCCGCCGCGATCTGGCCCGCGCGGAAATTCAACTGAACGAACAAAAACAAAACAAGCTCTTACTGGAACAGAAGTATTACAATTCAGAGAGTGTGCCGCAAAAAAAGTTGCAGGAAAAAACGACTCTCACCAGAGAAATCGACCGGGCCAGGCAACTCGCCCAAGTCTATCGGAAACGAATCACCGAGCTTGAATATCAAGCCGCAAAAACGCTCGAAACAAAGATCGAATTGCTCCTGAGCACGATCTCTCCCAACCTGAAGCCCCGCGTCGAAGCAATCCAGCAGCGGTCGAAAGAACGAACCGGACCCCACGGGCTCATTCAACGCGAACTACAATTGAGCAAGCAGCATTACGCGACGCGAGAACGCTTGAATTCTCTGAACTCTCACCGCAGTTCGACCGAGAGCTATCTGGAGTACATTTCCAACAGCGAATCGCTCGCTTCGCTGCTGGATACCCAGCGGGCAATGATCCCCTCAGTCCGGCAATACGAACAGGAGATCATTGCTCATTCTCGCGAATACGCGACTGTCCGCAGCCGGTTGCCCGAGTTAAAACGAGAGATCGAATCGCTTGCGAATACGGAAACCCGCGTCGAAGAAATGATGGAGGAGATCGCCCCAGACGACTCCGATCAACTCGAAAGAGAGGCGCGCACCGTACTCGATCTGGAACTCGAACTGTTGCTGGCGCTTCAATCCGATCTGGACAAAAACGCCAACGTACTTTCGGATCTGATTTCTGCCGAAGGAGAAATGATCCGATTCGCGAACGACTACGAAGCATATCTTGATTCGAAATCGATGTGGGTGCGGGTTTCGGGAGTTTACTCGTTCGACCACTTGACCCACGCGTTGGAATCCTCAAAGAACCTGTTACGGATCGAGCCGTGGCGGATGTTCTTCGAAAAACTCGTTGGGGAAATTTACGAACATGCCGTCTACTCAGGCGCAATCGTGATCGCCATGATCGTGTTTTTATTCATCCACGCTCGCATCAAACAGCAGTTGCAGGAATACCACGAGCAAGTCTCGTCAGAAATCCTGGCACCCTTTGCCCTGACGCGCAAAGCGTTCGGGCTGACGCTCATCCTCGCGTTATGGATTCCCGTCCTTCTGGGGATTGTGGGTTATCAGATCAGTCTGCTGGAAACCAACGGACGGATCGATGCTTCCCGGATCCAACGCATCCGCCAGGATACCGAAATCCGCGGTCTGGTGGGAAACGATGAGGCATTTGTTTCGGCCATTGGGACCAGCCTCTACGCTGCTGCATTTCTGTTCGGAGTGCTCCGCTTGACGCGAGTGTTATGCCGTCCCCAGGGCTTGGGAGATATCCATTTTCGCTGGTCCAAAACTCGGACCCTCCGCGTGCGACGGAATCTCCGCTGGTTTGTGTGGACTGTCGTACCGACGACGTTCTTTCTCGTGCTCGTCCAATCGGCCGGGAACACCCAGGAACGGGACTCTCTCGGTCGCGGTCTGCTCACGATCGTCCTGCTGCTCTCGGCTCTGTTTTTATATCGCGTGCTGGCCCCGATCCGCCCCAGCGATGCGCGCAGTTCGCGCGTCGAATTGACGTTCACCGAAAAATTGACCGTTTACACACCCGTCATGGTTCCCCTTGTGTTCGTACTGTTGACGTTGATCGGTTACAGCGAAACGACACCCAAGCTGGCAACTCGACTGGTTGAAACCAGCGTCGTGATCATCCTGCTCGTCATGATCAACGAAATGGCCTTTCGCTGGCTGTATATCGCCCGGGGAAAAATCGCGCTCGAACAAGCACGTCAGCGACAGGAAGCCCGCGAACAGGCTGAAGCCGAGACCGGCGATGTTCCGCCCGCCGCCGACGCGAAACCGACCGGACTCGATCTCTCCGCTATCAATATTCAGACCCGCAATCTGCTGACCACTTCGTTTCGGCTGGCAGTGTTCGTTGCCTTGTGGCTGCTCTGGGGAGACGTCACGCCCCGATTCGGAATTCTCGATTACCAACTCTGGAAAACCGATCAATTCATTCAGGTGGCTCAAGCCGCAACGGGAGACAATCCCGCGGAAATCATTTCCGACACCGCACGCTGGATCACGCTCGGAGATTTGCTGCTGTTCGTACTGCTCCTCGGCGTCACGGTTGTCGCCGCACGGAATCTGCCCGGTCTGCTTGAAGTCACGGTGCTGCTGAACCTTCCGCTCGATACGGGGGTGCGTTATGCCGCCGGGATGCTGGCCAAGTATTGCCTGCTCGCCGTCGGAATCCTGATCGCGATGAATGTGATCAATCTTGGTGTGACTCAAATGTCGTTCGTGCTGGGGGGACTGGCGGTCGGGTTAGGCTTTGGGCTTCAGGAACTGTTCGCCAACTTTGTCTCGGGAATCATCCTGCTGTTCGAACAGCCGCTCCGCATCGGGGACATCGTCAGCATCGGAGACGTGACCGGAACCGTCACAAAAATCCGGATTCGGGCCACGACCGTCACCGACTGGGATCGCAAGGAGTACATTATCCCGAACAAGGAACTCATTACGGGGACCTTCCGCAACTGGACGCTCTCCGACAAAACCAATCGCATCGTGATCGAAGTCGGCGTCGCTTACGGCAGCAACACCGACCAGGCCCGCAGGCTCCTTCTCGACGTCTGTCGAGAACACCCAAGGGTACTCAAAGATCCACTCCCCTCGGCAGCCTTCGATCGCTTCGGAGACAGCGCGCTGAATCTCACGCTGCGATGTTTTCTGGCGGATTTCGAGGACCGGTTGAACGTCATTCACGAATTGCACACCGCGATCGACCGTAAATTCAAGCAAGCCAAAATTGAAATCGCCTTTCCCCAGATGGATCTCCACCTGCGGAGCATCGACAAATCGACCGAACCGTTACCGCTTCGTCAGTCGAACCCGAGCGCTTCCGAATAGGTCGCCACCAGGATCGGCAAAACCGAAACGGTCCGCGAACTGGCCCGGCACCGGATGCCTGTGGCAAAAAATTATGGG
>DATKCB010000652.1:0-3146 GCA_035513495.1 Planctomycetaceae bacterium
GAGAATGAAATGACCGCTCTGAAAGAACAGACCAGGAAATAGATCACCCTCATTTTTACCGATTTCCGCAGTGGTGTCCAATGAATTTCCGGAGATTGGTTATGGGTCTTGATCGAGGTGTGAGAGGAGTCGTTCCAGTTCCGTCTTCAGCAACATCGGGGAAATGTCGTTGTGCGTTCCCCCTTTGACCTCGTGCCAGCGATGCCCGAATTCGAATTCCGCACGGGCAGGGAACAACCCGATCAATCCGCGAGCGGCAGCCACAGGGACGAATTCATCCGATGTGCCGTGGAACATCAAGACGGGACAATCGACCTCTGCGGCAAACCGATCGGAACGCCAAGTGTCCCACAACATCAAATCGACCGGGAAAAATGGGTATTCCCGTTTGACGTTGTCGGTCATCGACAGAAACGTCGAACTGAGGATCAGCGCAGCAGGCGGCGTCCCCTCGCGACTTGCCCGAGCGGCGGTCTGGATCGCGACGCTTCCTCCCAGCGATTCGCCAAACAGCAGCAGGTTCCCGGCAGGAATCGACTTCTGCTTCGTCGCGAGTCCCCAGACTTTCCAGGCATCCTCGATCAACGCAGACTCGCTGGGGCTGCCGGGATTGTCTCCATACCCTCGATAATCGAAGCAGATCACATTCAGATTTCGGCGCGACAGTTCGTGAAGATCGGCGAGTCGTTCGCCGCGATTCCCCGAGTTCCCGGGGAAGTAAATCACCGTCTTGCGACCGGAATTCAGTTCGGCGGAGACTTCCTGTTCGGTATTCGCCGAATGCCCCTCTGCCAGGATTAACCAGCCATGCAGTTCGATTCCGTCATTCGCGACGAACGTCAGTTCGTGAATCGTTCCCTGTTTCAGGGATGTCTCGTCGGCCGCAAGGTGATCCGCTGTGGTCGCCGGATACATAAATGTTCGCTGCAAACTCGTAAAAATCAACACGATCGCCGCGTAGGGAACGAACAGGTAAATCACGATCGCGCGAGCGAGCCTCCACCTCCACGATTTCCATACGGGAATCTCGCGGATCGCATTAGCTGCCGGATCATCGTTCGTTTTCGTCATCGCGATTCCTGAGATCTGATCTTTCCAGACTACAAAGGACCGACCGCGTTGTCTGCCGCGAAGACGATCGTACACTTCCCATTGCCGTTTGAAGGTGGGTCAGAGTGTGGGCGTTCGAGGTTCTCCCCACGCTCCTCCGATTGCTTGCGCAATTGGGCTTTGATGAGGGTTGAAGCCCTACAGCGCAAGCTGTCGGGGGAATGGTTCTCGGGTTTCCCTTTGTGAAACCCCTTTCTGAATTCATCACTCGATTTCAATCCGAATCGGTAAAAGAGGATTGCACGAACGGGAAGCCTGCAATAGCATCCATGAAAAATCAGGATGATGATCGCCTGGATCAACTTCACTCAGACCCAAGGAGCTTCACAGCATGCCCATCTACAATGATAATTCCGAATCGATCGGACGGACGCCGCTCATCAAGATCAATCGGATCGCCGAAGGAACCGGAGCGACGATCCTGGCGAAAATCGAAGGCCGCAATCCCGCGTACAGCGTCAAGTGCCGCATCGGCGCGGCGATGATCTGGGATGGAGAAAAGTCCGGCAAGCTCAAAGCGGGGATGTCAGTCGTCGAACCGACCAGCGGAAACACCGGAATCGCCCTCGCGTTCGTGTGCTCTGCTCGGGGATATCCGCTCACGCTGACGATGCCCGACACGATGTCGCTCGAACGACGGATGATGCTGCGGGCATTCGGAGCGACGCTGATCCTCACACCGGGCGCCGAAGGGATGAAGGGGGCGATCGCCAAAGCGGAAGAGATCGCCAAAGACCCGAAATACTTCATGCCGCAGCAGTTCAAGAATCCCGCGAATCCCGCGATCCACTTTCGTACGACGGGGCCTGAAATCTGGGAAGACACCGACGGCAAGATCGACTATTTCGTCGCGGGTGTCGGAACCGGCGGGACGATTACCGGCGTCGGACGCTATCTCAAGGAAGAGAAAAAACACCCAGTCAAACTGATCGCCGTCGAACCGGAAAACAGCCCGGTTCTCTCGGGCGGCGCGCCCGGCAAACACAAGATCCAGGGGATCGGGGCCGGGTTCATTCCGGACATTCTCGAAACCGATCTGATCGACGAGGTGGTTCAGGTCACCGATGACGAATCGATGGAGATGGCCCCCCGTCTCGCCCGCGAAGAGGGGATCATCAGCGGCATCAGTTGCGGAGCCGCGATGGCCGCGGCACTGAAAGTCGCCCAGCGACCAGAGAGCAAAGGCAAGACAATCGTCGTGATCCTCCCCGACTCAGGCGAACGCTACCTCTCGACCCCGATGTTTGACTTTACGCGGGATTAAAGGGAGCAGTCCTCGGTTGCCCACATTGTTTAACGGCTTGCTGCGGAACGATGAGATTTCGCGAGATCTTCGCTCCGCATGGCGTTGCGCAAGAATTGTTTGTATTCGATGTGCACAGGGCATAGAATCAAACGAACACCGATCACGCCCGTAAAACGCTGCGCGGAGTTCCTCATGAGCGATTCGCAAAACCCCGTTGAACTCGATTCCCTGAAGTCGCCCCGTCGCGGTTCGAAATCGTCCCCGATGAAGGGGACCATCATCGCGACCTTGCTGGGGATGGTTTCGGCGGTCGGAGTGTTTTTGGTCATTCGGGGGTACATGGAGGACGACCGAAAAGACACGTCTCCTTCGGAAATCGCTCAGTCAGATACCTCTCCACAACCTTCCGCCGCAGAGTCGGCGAACGACGAAAACCCCGCACTGAGTACCGACGAACCGATCTTGTCCGCCGTCGAGCCGGACGAGAAATTGATCGCGCAGACCGACGCGAATGAATCCAAACCCGACGATACAGAGCCTCAAGAATCGGACACTGGGGCCGCACCCGACACCGAATCCTCGAATTCCGACGCGGACGCCGAAACTTCGGTGTCGGCTGAACCGCCCAAGCTTCCCGATCGCGCAAAGCAACTTCGTCTGGGGGAAGAGGTCGATTTGATTGAAATATTCGATCCGGAAAAACATACGTTGGAAGGTGCGTGGGAAAAGGTTGATGGGAAAATTATCTCGGACATTCAACGTGACAATAGCTTCGGACTTCCCTTCGAGT
>DATKCB010000653.1:0-3113 GCA_035513495.1 Planctomycetaceae bacterium
ATCACCTTCGTCAGTGAAACCGCTCGACAGTTAGCTGAGTGTCTGGCTACAAATGAGGCGGGCGAGACGAGACGGCTTCAAGGACCGTGGTTTACTGGGATCGCCATCATGGTTCGCTGGACGCTCGAGCCGGGTGAAGTCGCGGAACTTCACGCATTAACCGCCGGAATCGGGCTCATCGGGACTCCCGGAAAGTACACCTTGCGCTACGGGATCAACTTTCGAGGAGTCGTCAAAAATAATGGCGAAGGAGAATCCGGTTCTCCCAAGCCGACCGATCACCACCATTTATACACGGGGGAAACCCCGATCGCGATTCGTTCGCGGCCATTAAGTCTCGAATCGATTTCTCCCAACGGTGAAATCATCGGACGGTTGATCGATCCCGAGACAAGCGAACCAATCGGAGGGGCGACGGTTTCCTGCGCGGCGATGATCAGCGATTCGGGAAACAAAGCGAGAGTGCATGCCGTGACGGATGGCGAAGGACGCTATCGTTTACGCGTTCCTTCGCCCGGGGTCTACAGCGTCTGGTTGAGGAACAAACCTTCGAATACGGATGATGGAATTCTCGTCGAAGCGGGCAAGATTGCAGCGTCTTCGTTGCGCCTGATCAGCAATCGAAATGTCTTCGGCAAAGTCGTTGACTCGGCGGGGAATCCCATACCAAATCGGGTTGTCAGTTGTTACTCACCGGATCGTCCTTACGCGGGGAACGTCCAGTCGATCCGCACGAAAGAGGATGGCAGCTTTCTGCTCAAAGCTCCTCCCGGCCGGGCTTACGTACATGTCGATCCCAAATCCGGACCTCCGGATCAGAACCTATTCGGGACGAATCGTTCGGCGCGCGTGCATATCAATATTCCCGAGTCCGGAAAGATGGAACCGATCACACTGCAGGTTCTGGACTCAGAACCCGGGATCGGTGATTCCGACTGGGTGAAACAATCGACTGCCGGGACTCAGATCGTGCGTCGCGAGGGTGACGAGGGCGTGAGTGGGACCGTCGTCGATAAACATGGGAATCCCATCGAAGGAGCCCAGGTCTTCCGTCTCGATGACGCGGTCAGCCGGACCGACAAGCGAGGTCAATTCCGCATCGACACCGACAAAAACACTCAGTTTGTCATGTACGCGTTCGCACCGGGCTATCACGTCTGGATCGGATCACCGACGTCGGGCGACGCGCTGAAGATCGTGATGGAACCGAAGCAGATTCCGGTCCCGGCAACTCCCGGGACCAAGGATGAGAACCAGCCGGACAAGAAGCAATCATCGGTTCCCGACAAAAATGGAATCTATTGGTCGAAGACCGTGACGGACGGTTTTCGAACCGGCGCCCGGCTTGTTGCGAAGGAAGGCCGAATCACGGGGGGAGAACCGCTGGAGATTCAATATCTTCTGAAAAATGAAACAGACATCGCGCAAACGCTGGATTTCGTTCGTTCGAAACCGGCGTTTCCGAGTCTGGAGGAAGAGAACCGCATCGACCTCTCGCTCTTCCCGGCGCATGACAAACCACAGACGCGCACACTCCAGGCGAGGGAGGTTTGGGAAGATTCGCAAAATCGCGTCAGCATCGATACGACCGGTTTTCCTGCGGGAGAGTATGTGGTCTGGATACAGAATTTCTTCTTGCGGCCGGACCCCGATGATTCCAATCGTAAGACTGGGATTCCGATCCGTCGATCGATTTCGGTTGTCATCGATCCCTCGAAAGCCTCTGTTGCCGAGTCCGAAGCAACAAACTCACCCACGGAGAAGTCGAACGACCCGGACAACATTGCCTGGGGAAAATCTGTGGCGGGAATACAGGTGGGGAGCCGGTTTGTCGGTGAGTCGCGTGAGTTTCCGATTCCTTCCGAACCACAGTTACAGCTCTTCGTCCGCAATTTGACTCGAACTCCGATTGAAATTGATGTGCTGTTGCCCCATCCGAACGATGGCTGGTTATTGAACGTCGAGAACGATCGGGGTGAACACGCCATGCTGCAGCGAACACCCATCAGCAGCTTTTGGCCCGAACAATCGTATCGGCTGACCCTCGCGCCGGGTGAGACAATTCCTATCACCGGAGCCGAGCGGACAGTCAATTTCGGCCCGACGAACGTCAAACACGCGACATTTGGAATCGCGAAGGAAAAGCCTTCGGAAGGTTTCTGGAACGGGGGAATACTGATCACGAATGGAGGCAGGTATCAGGCGAAGCTGACTATGTCGTTCAAGCGAGTCGACATGCCGGGATTGCGGTTACGTGTCGATGCGGTGGCCGCGCCGTTTCGAGTGAACGGTCCTCTGCTCGAACAAGAGACTCCTCGTCCCATCTCGCTTCACGGATTCAATCTTGGACCGTATCGCGCTGCGAAGAATCGCGAAGAACTCCAGAAAACCGAGCCGATCCTCGATCGCAATCGTTCGCACGCCGAGGGAGGTTCCTGGTGCTGCTGGCTGGATTCCGCAGAACACTACAATCAGTGGCTGGTCTGTTACGATCCCGGCCAGCAGATCTTTTACGTCGTCGACGAGAAGTCCGAGGACAAGATCGTGTACGGACCGATTCCCGGAGACGCGATCGAAAAATTCCGGCTGCGGGAAGGTTCCTCCGATCTCGTGGCCGCGAAAGCCGACGAACAGAACATCGCACGGGCAGCGAATCTCCACGTCCGGCGAATCCAGAGTTTACTGGAAAGCAACGACAGCTCCCTGCAAACTCACGGACTCAAGGCGTTCGTCGAGCTGGGTGATCTGCCAATCTACGAACTGCGTAACTGGTCTGAGCGAATTGAGAAAGTCGCGGATTCCGAGGCTGGTCGCGATCAACTCAAACCGCTGGTCGAGGCCGCTCAGAAATATCTGCAGGATCAGCGCGACCGGATCGAATCGCTCAAGGTGCAACTCGACGACAGCGAATACAAACCGGGCCGCGAACCGACGCGGGCTGAACTCGATGCGGAATGGGGGCCGGTCAACGCAGGTCTTTCTCTGGCGATTGCCGACTGGCCACGGGAAGTTCGCACGTTCGAGGTGAACGATCAACCGCAGATCACTCTGTTGGTCCGAAACAACGGCGATACTGCCACACGCATCTCGACTTTGAATGTCCTCGATGGTGT
>DATKCB010000654.1:0-4552 GCA_035513495.1 Planctomycetaceae bacterium
GGGAGCCGAATTGTGAAACAAGCAGCGGAGGATCAAATGAGAATTCAAGGGAAAGCAGCTTTTTGTTTCCTACCCACTCGCTCAAGCCAGAAGATCGCTCACCGGTTTGCTGTCTTCAACTCCCGTCAGGCGGACGTCGAGACCCTGGTGTTTGACGGTGAACCGGCGGTGGTCGATGCCGAGGCAGTGCAGGATCGTCGCGTTCATGTCGTGGATGTGAACCGGGTTTTCGATGATGTTGTAGCTGAAGTCGTCGGTCTCGCCGTACACAATCCCCGGCTTGATCCCGCCGCCGGCCATCCAGATCGTGAAGTTTCGCGGGTGATGGTCGCGTCCGTAATTGTCGCGAGTCAACCCACCCTGGCAATAGACGGTCCGGCCGAACTCGCCTCCCCAGACAACCAGCGTATCGTCGAGCAAGCCTGTGCGTTTCAAGTCCTGGATCAGCGCCCAGGCGGGTTGATCGACGTCTCGGGTCTGATTGACGAGGTCTTTGGCGATGTTACCGTGCTGATCCCAGCCGCGATGGAAAAGCTGGACGAAGCGGACGTCACGCTCGATCATGCGCCGCGCGAGCAGACAGCTCGACGCGAACGTCCCCGGAGTATTGACGTCCGGTCCGTACGATTCGAGTACCGATTTCGATTCGCCCGAGATATCCATCAATTCGGGGACCGAAGCCTGCATCCGGAAGGCCATCTCGGCCTGATCGATCCGGGATCGCGTTTCGGGATCGCCGATATTTTCGAACGTCTGGTGGTTGAGTCGGGTCAAACGGTCGAGCATGCGGCGGCGGGTGTCGCGGTCGATTCCCTCGGGGTTCGACAGAAACAACACCGGGTCTCCTTTCGAACGAAGCGAGACTCCCTGATGCGAACTCGGGAAAAACGCCGATCCCCACAGGCGGTTGTAGAGTGCCTGGGCCGTTTGACGTCCCGACCAGGAAGGGGTCATCACGACGAACGACGGCAGGTTGTCGTTCATCGAGCCGAGTCCGTAACTGAGCCAGGATCCCAGACTCGGACGTCCCGGGAGTTGATGCCCCGTGCAGATGTAGGTGATCGCCGGGTCGTGGTTGATGGCCTCGGTGTGGACGGTTTTGACGATCGCGAGATCATCGACCATGCGTGCGTGATAAGGCAACAGTTCGCTGACCCACGCTCCGCTTTTTCCGTGCTGAGTGAATTTGAACTTGGAGGGCGCAATGGGGAGGGAGGACTGTCCCGAGGTCATCGTCGTGATGCGTTGTCCTTTCTGGACGTCGGGCATCGTGCGGAGATCCTTCTGGAACAGATCGTTGAGTTTGGGTTTGTAGTCGAGCAGATCGATCTGCGAAGGAGCACCCGCCATGAACAGATAAATCGCCCGCTTCGCTTTCGGAGCGAAGTGCGGCACACTGGGAATACCGTCGGCACCGCGTGCCGGTTGCGCGGGAAGCAGCGACGCGAGCGCGGCGGTTCCAAGACCGAGCGAGGTCTGACCGAAGAAATGCCGGCGCGTGAGCGCCTGTCCGTATTCGTGAATCGGGTCCATGACAGTTTTCCTGGTTCAATTCTTGTTGACGACTTCGTCGAGGTTGAGCATGAGGTTTGCGGTCATCGTCCACGCGGCGAGTTCGGGGACGTTGGCACCCGCGGGCGGTTCACCGGCGGGAGAGACCAACTGCTTTGCGGCCTCGGGATGGTCGGTGTAGTGCTGCAAATCGAGCGTCAGTCCCTCGACGAGTTCGGCCAGTTCGGATTCGATCGGAAGCCGTCCCGTGCAGAGACGGAACATGTAACTCGCTCGGGCAGCGCTGTCTCCTTCGACATCGTTCAGGGTTCGCTGCGCCAGCGCGCGGGCGGCTTCAATGTACTGGGGATCGTTGAACAACAGCAATGCCTGAAGCGGCGTGTTGGTCCGTTCGCGGCGGACGCAACTCGCTTCCCGGGAGGGCGCGTCGAAGGTTCCCATCTGCGGCGGCGGAGCCGTTCGCTTGATGAATGTGTAGAGCGTGCGACGGTGGATTTTGTCCGATCCTGTATCGGCTACAAAGCGAACGGTGTTCGAGCCGGAATAGCCGACGGCGAACCAGAGTCCGTCCGGCTGCGGCGGTTTGACGCTCGGTCCGCCCAGCTTCTCATGCAGCAGGCCACTGACGGCGAGAGCCTGATCTCGAAGCATCTCAGCGTCGAGCCGGAATCGAGGACCGCGTGCGAGCAGGCGGTTCGCGGGGTCTTTCTGGAAGAGCTGCGGAGTGATTTTCGAGCTTTGCCGATAGGTTCCCGACATCACGAGTGTTTTCAGCAGCGATTTCGTATCCCAGCCCGTTTCGCGAAACTCGACGGCCAGCCAGTCGAGCAGTTGCGGATGGCTGGGAGGTTCGCCTTGAGAACCAAAGTCTTCGGAGGTCTTGACGATACCCGTGCCGAACACCTGCTGCCACATTCGATTGACGGCGACTCGTGCGGTGAGCGGGTGTTCTTCGGAAACCAGCCACTTGGCGAGGCCGAGCCGATTGTTGGGCCAATCTTCCTTGAGCGGAGAAAAACGAGCGGGTGTTCGTCGCGCGACTTCGTCCTTCTGCTGATCGTATTCCCCGCGATTCAAAATGAAGGACTTGCGCGGCTCGGCCAGTTCCTTCATGACCAGCGTCGTGGGGATTTTCTGTTCGAGATCGGTTTTCGCTTTTTGAGCTTCGGCAAGTCGGGTCCGCGTTTCGACGTAGTTGGCGGTTTGCGTTACAGTTTCCCGGAAATGTTTCTGGAGCTTGCCGGACTGTTCTTCGTTACGCTTCTCAGTATCGAGTTTGATGATTGCGAGAAACTCTTCGGGCACGTTCGCGCCGATCGGATTCGATTCGCTGACCGAGAGCCGCACGCGACCGAACTGATGCTGCGCGTAGACCGACTCGTGCTTCAAGACAACCTTGAGCAGCGAGCTTTGTTCTGCGAACGGTTTTTCCGCGAGGAAGTAGGCGAGACGATTTTCTTTCTTAGCGTGTCCTTCGATCGCCCAGCCGGTATCCGGCTTGCCGTCGAGAGCGTTGGCGATTTTGAAGTTGCCGTCTCCCTGTTCGTGATCGGCCCATCCCTCCCGGATCGGAATCCGGGTCCACTCTTCCGGCTTATCGGGGGAGGCGAGGTAAGCTTCGAAATCGGTCAGGACCACGTTGCTGTTCGCACTGCGGCCAGCTCCACCATTGGTGAGAGAGGGATCGATCAGTCCTTCGAGCCGAATCGTCTGCCACTTCGCACCGTCGAGTGTGCCGATGATTTCATAAGTCTCTTTGGCGGGATTCGGTCCACTGGCGAGCAGCGAGTTGTCATCGAGGAGTTTGAGTTCCGCTGCTCCCGCCGAACGGTACTCCTGCGGAATGAGAACGGTCCACGGTTCCTTCTCCCCCGGAGTATTGTCCAGAACCTTCCGCTCCCACGCGATTTGTTCGGCGTCAACCTCGGGCCACGGCTGGTTGATGGATTTCTGGAGCGCGGCGATTCGCTCGTTGAGTTCGGCGAGTTGCTGTTCCTGTTCGGCATCCGGAACGGGGAGCACCGGTTCGTGATCCTTTTTGTTTCCGTCGAGCGGACTGCCGTCGATGCTGTTGAAGTAAGCGAACAGCGAATAAAAATCGTGCTGCGTGAGCGGATCGAATTTATGATCGTGACAGCGGGTGCAATCGAACGTCGTTCCCATGAAAACGGTCCCGAAGTTCACGACCCGATCGACAACATTCCGCACGTAAACTTCTTCCGAGATCGAACCACCCTCGCTCGTCGAAACGTTGCAGCGAATATAACCGGTGGCGATTTGCTGATCCCGTGTCGCGTTTTCGAGCAGATCACCCGCCAACTGCTCTGTCGCGAACTGATCGAACGGCATGTTCTCATTGAACGCCTGAATCACCCAATCTCGGTACGGCCAGATCTCGCGGTAGTTGTCCAGGTGCAGTCCGTGAGTATCGCCGTAGCGGACGGCATCGAGCCAGAAGCGGGCCATGTGCTCGCCGTAGCGGGGCGACTGCAACAATCGATCGACCACGTTTTCGTACGCGTCGGGAGAATCGTCGTTCAAGAAGTATTCGATCTCCTGAATCGTCGGCGGCACTCCGGTCAGGTCGAACGTAACGCGGCGAAGCAGCGTTGCCTTATCCGCCTGTTCCGAGGGAGTGAGACCTTCTTTTTCAAGACGTGCGAGAATGAATCGGTCGATCGGGTTTCGCACACGGTCTGCGTGTTTAACCTCCGGAAGTTCGGGCCGGACGGGCGGCTGATAGGCCCAGTGATCCTGCCAGACGGCGCCCTGTTCGATCCACTTTCGGATCAGCTCGCGCTGTTCCGGTTTGATCACTTTGGTGGATTCGGCGGGAGGCATGCGGGTGTCGGGATCGTCGGACGTCAATCGCCGATACAGTTCGCTGTCTGCGGGCTTGCCGGGAACGACGATGGTCTCGTCCGAATCTGCCTTGGCGAACATGTTGGGTTTGAGGTCGATCCGCAGTCCGCTCTCGCGTGCTCCTTCGTCCGGACCGTGGCAAGCGAAGCAGTTGTCCGAGAGGATCGGCCGGATGTCC
>DATKCB010000655.1:0-3748 GCA_035513495.1 Planctomycetaceae bacterium
GCCTGTTGTGCTTTTTGTCCCAGCACGATGTCGGCGGCTTTGTGCTGATAGACGTCCCAGGCGTGCATCGCACCGCTGCGGTCGATCTCGGCGCGGACGAAATCGAGCTGCCGCATCAGGCTCTGCCGTTCCTGCATCCGGCCGGTCGTCAGATTTCCGTTCGCCTGAAAGACGCCTCCGGGCGAGATCTGCCCGGAATCGTTGCCGACGAGATCGTAGATCGGCAGTTTCGCGGCGTCGTTCCCTTGAAATGGATCGTATTGCTGGCCGAGGTATCCCGAGAACCCGACGTGGGATGAATGACGGTAGAACGCGACGTAAGGAGGCATCGCGGGGTGGTTGGGTCCATTGAACTTCGAGATGACCGATCCGAACGACGGCCAGCGATCACCTTTGGGGTTGGTGCGGGGAGCGGCTTCGCGGTTTCCGGTCTGAATGACCATGTTCGGTTGATGGCTGCTTTTGAGGCAATCTACCGAGCGGACCAGCGTGAAGCGATCCATCATGGCGGCTTGTTTAGGGAGATGTTCGCAGATCTGAATTCCGGGAATCGCAGTCGAGATCGGTGCGAACGGACCGCGATTGTTGAGTGGCCGATTGGGCTTCATGTCCCAGGTATCGATCTGGCTGGGACCCCCGCACATCCAGAGCAGAATCACGCTTTTGCCGGTGACACTCGACTCATTCTTCGCGGCGGCCGCGGCCTGCGATTTGAGCAGATCGGTCAGCGAAAGTCCGGCGACACCCGCCACTCCCGCTTTGAGCATGCCCCGGCGAGTCTGGAGGACGAGACCTTCCCGGGTTTTTCCGTGAAAGTTTTCGAACGCATGCGACGCATGGGCGGAGGTGTTGCAGCGTTTCAAAGTCATCGAGTCACTCGTATTAAGTTCATGGATTCGAGAGGAACCCGGTGCGATTCCCTCTCCTCAATATATCGGCATCAACTGATGCGAGCAATCGCATAATCGGCGATCGGGGCCGTTCGGGCAACTGAGTGGATCCGCTCCTGAGAGTCACTAAAAGAGGCTGGATCTGGTTTCCAACCGGTTTATCTGACTGGAATTTGGCTTCCAGTCTTCTAAACTGAACTATTCCACGTTTCCGAGTCAGTCTGAAGAAATTGTGGAACATCGCCCGTCTTCGCAGTTTTCGGAACGCTCATGGCCAAGGATTTTTTGAAAGCGACCCGCGACTCGTACGACGTCGTCGTGATCGGCAGCGGACTGGCCGGTCTGACGTCGGCCAACGTACTCGCCCGGGCGGGTTACTCTGTGTTGCTGCTGGAGCATCACTATCAACTGGGCGGAATGGCCACCTGGTTCAAACGGAAGAACGGTCACATTTTCGATATTTCGCTGCACGGCTTTCCGATCGGGATGATCAAAAGCTGCCGCAAATACTGGACCCGTGAGATCGCAGACAAAATCGTTCCGCTCAAGCAGATCCGGTTCGAGAATCCCCAATTCTCCCTGCGGACGACCTTCAACCGCGAGGACTTCACGAAACTCCTGATCGAAAAATTCGGGATCAAACCGGAGACCGTCCAGGCGTTTTTCGATACCGCCCGCGGGATGAACTTCTACGACGATCAGGAGAAAACCGTCCGGGAACTGTTTGAAGAATTTTTTCCCGGCCGGGACGACGTCGTTCGGTTGTTGATGGAACCGATCACCTACGCGAACGGATCGACACTCGAAGACCCCGCGATCACCTACGGAATCGTGTTCTCGAACTTCATGCACAAGGGAGTTTACACGTTCGAGGGGGGGACCGATCATCTGATTCAACTGATGCGGAACGAACTCGAATCGAACGGCGTCGATCTGCGGATTCGCTGCCTCGTCGAGAAAATTGAAGTCGATGCCCATCGAAATGTGTCCGGAGTTGTGGTGAACGGCAAACGGATCGGCTGCCGGGCGATCGTCTCGAATGCGAACATCAAACAGACGATCCTCAAACTCGTCGATCGCGAGCACTTCGATCCGCACTTCCTCGAACAGACCGAAGCGGTTCGGCTCAACAACAGCAGTTGTCAGGTTTATATCGCCCTCAAGCCGGGCTTGGGGTTCGAGAATCAGGGAGACCTGCTGTTTCATTCGGAACATCGGGGGTTCGACATCGACTCGATGCTAAGCAAGAAAGTCAGCAGCCGGACCTTTTCGTTCTACTATCCGCAAACCCGACCGGGGAGCGACCGGCATCTGATCGTCTCTTCGACGAACGCCAACTTTTCCGACTGGGCGACCCTCTCGGAAGAACAGTATCAGGCCGACAAACTCGATCTTTGCGAGACGACTCTCGATTGCCTCGAGCAGTACATCCCCGACATTCGCGAAAAAGTCGACCACATCGAAGCTTCGACGCCGCGCACCTTCGAGCATTACACCCGTCACATGCACGGAGCCTCGTTCGGGACGAAATTCGAGGGTCTGGCGGTGAGCAAGGAGTTACCGAATCAGATCGGCGGGTTGTATCATGCGGGGTCGGTCGGGATTATCATGTCGGGCTGGCTGGGAGCCGTGAATTACGGAGTCATCGTCTCGAACGACGTCGACAAATATCTGGCCCCGGCCGTGTCGAAAGTCTAGCAATTCGTACGACGGGACCATTGTCCCGTCGAAGTCCGCGAACGTCCTTGTTTTCGGTCCTCGGCCGAGAAACAATAGAATTTGCGGAAGGGATACTTGATGGTCTGGCGGTTTTGCATGTGGACGGACGAAGCGATCGCGCATATTGCTGAGCACGGTGTGAGCCAGGCCGACTTCGAGCATGTGATTGCAAATCCCCTGGTTTCAACAGCCAGCCGGTCGAGCGGATTACCCGCCGCCATCGGTCACGCGCCGGACGGCCGTCGGCTGTTTTGCGTCTACGAGGTCATTGACGAGATGTATATCCAGCCGGTCACGGCATATGAGATTGGGGAATGACCATGCAATTGACTCCCGAGCAACGCGCCGAAGCCGATCGAGCAATCGCCGAGGGGCGACGAGCACACATCGCACTCACCCCCGCGCAAAAATCGCGGATCGATCAGGTGATCCGATTGGAAGACGCCCACCAGATCGAAAACATCGCTATGGCCCGTGAATTACTGCGGGAAATTGAGGCTCCCGGCTTTAGCGGATCGTTACGACGAGCACTGGCCACCAAGGGGGTTGCCGACGCGGCGCGTGACAGCGGATTGGATGCCGGCCGGCTGACTGAGTTCCTGCAGTCCCGCTCGCCCCTCTCGACGGATGAAGTCGATCGACTCGTCGAGGTTCTCGGATTGCGATTGATGGCGGACATCCGCTGAGGTTCGAAAACGCCCCATTGAGGATTCATCCCATGCGCACGATCCACTGCTCGCTGGCAATGCTCTCTCTGACACTCGTCGTGCGAGCCATACTGGCCGCTGACGCGTTGTCCGCCGCCGATCCCGAACCGAGTCTCGCTCCGCTGAGATATAATAACCCCGGACTGGTCGTCGATCTGGGAGTCGGTCTGTGGGCTTGGCCGATGCCGATGGATTACGACGGGGACGGAGATTTCGATCTGGTCGTGTCGTGTCCCGACAAACCCTCGAACGGGACGTACTTCTTCGAGAACACGAGCGACGGCAAAGAGAAGTTGCCGGTGTTCAAACCGGGAGTGAAGATCGGCCCCGGGTTTCACAACGTCCGGGTTTCGTATGTGGAGGGAAACCCAGTCGTGCTTCAGGAGATGAAGGAATACACCGACTTTCGTAAAACTCAATATCAGCAGCCGA
>DATKCB010000656.1:0-3753 GCA_035513495.1 Planctomycetaceae bacterium
GAAGCCTCCGAGTGAACGCCGAACGGGCGGTGCGCGTCGGAATTGCGATCGTCGAACATCAGGGACGATATCTGGTCGGGACGAGACCTGCCGATGCCGATTTGCCCGGCAAGTTGGAATTCCCGGGAGGGAAGTGCGAAGTGGGAGAGTCTCCCGAACATGCCGTGACGCGGGAGTGCCTCGAAGAAACCGGTCTTGTGGTCGAACCGATTCGATTGCTTCAGCAACGGGAATTTGCCTATGAGCACGCGACGGTCGAACTTCATTTCTGGTTGTGTTGCCTTCTCGGAGATCCTTCAGAACCCGAGAATGGATTTCGCTGGTTCGCTTGCGATGAATTGGAACGCGAGAGGTTTCCGGAAGCCAACGACGAAATCCTCGCATTGATCCGCTCGAAATCACCGTTTCTCGATGATCGAGAGTAATTGAGAAATCCCTCCTTGTTCCAGATATTCAAGAACTTGAAGATCATCGTCAAAAAGGTGACACTTCAGACTCGCGCGTTCGACTGATCATAGACTCAGACAGGAAAACCATGTCCGAAACCGCTTACGACCGAATCCTGAACGAACTCGAATCGCTCGTTCTGATCGATCCGCATACGCACATCAACCCCCATTCGCCGGCATCCGAGACGCTGGCGGACATCATGGGGTATCACTATTACACCGAACTGGCTCATTCGGCCGGCCTGCCAAAATCGCAGATCGAAGACCCCCAGCTCGACCCTAAAACCAAAGTCGGCCGGCTGGTCGAGAAACTGGACGCGCTGGAAAACACCGCCCAGGTCAGTTGGCTGCTCGAAATGTGCCGGGAATTTTTCGGCTTCGAGGAGGATCGGATCATGTCCAGCAACTGGGAAGCGTTGTACGACACGGCCCGCGCGAAAATGGCCGCCCCCGACTGGGAGCAGCAGGTCCTCTCCCACAGCAAACTGGAGAAGGTCTTTCTGACGAACGATTTCGACGATCCGCTCAAAGGGTTCGACACGAACCTGTATATTCCCTGTCTGCGAACCGACGATCTCGTGTTTCATCTGTCCAAACCCGAGACGCGGAGACGCCTGCAAAAGGCGACCGGGATCGAGAAAGGATCCGCCGGATCGCTCCGCGAGGCGCTCGGAAAGCTGTTCGAACACTTCACGAAAAACGGAGCGCGGGCGTGTGCGATCTCGCTCCCTCCGGACTTCTCACCGTGTCCGATCGAGAGTGGCCGGGCAGATTTCGTCGTCGCAAAAACGTGGCAGGACATCGAACTCAACGAAGACGAACGGAAAGATCTGTCGTGTTTTGTGTTCTGGACGCTGGCGGAACTTTGCGCGGAGTTCAAACTTCCCTTCGATCTGATGATCGGCGTCAATCGGCGGGTTTACGAGAACGGCGTGTATCAGGGGCAGGATCTGTACGACAAGCGGACGAGTCTGATTTTGTACGCGAAGCTGTTCAACGCTTTTCCGACGGTCACGTTTCCGGTTTCGGTGCTGGCGCAAACCAGCAACCAGGAACTGGTCAGTTACAGTTGGATCTTCCCGAATGTCGTCGTCAACGGACACTGGTGGTATTCGAACATCCCGGCCTACATCGAACTGGACTGCCGCAGCCGGCTGCAGGCCGTTCCCCAGACGAAACAGATCGGCTATTACAGCGATATGTACAAGCTGGAGTTCGCCCTGCCGAAATTTGCAATGTACCGCCGGATTCTGTCGCGCTGTCTCGCGGATGACTTCGTGCGGGATCGAAACTGGAGCGAGCACCGGGCGGTCGAACTCGGGAAACGCGTTCTGCGGGGAAATGTGGAAACGATCTTTCGGATCTGAATCGGAGTGTTCAATCGGTGGTTGCCTGTCGTTCTGCGACGTTTTAAGATGGTTCGGGTGCTTATTGTTTCTTTCTCTCTCGCGGGATGAATGTGTCGTTATGCCGAAGCTTGTGTTGTTGCAGGGAGGGCAGGCGATTCCGTACAGTCTGACAGAAGCATCGACGGTTCTCGGCCGTCTGCCGGAGTGTACGATTCAGCTCAAGTCGAATATGGTCTCCCGCCGACACGCGGAAGTGGAAAAAGGGGAAGACGAGAGATTTTTCGTCCGCGATCTCGAGAGCGGAAACGGCACGTTCGTGAACGGAAAGAAGATCGAAGGGAGAACCCTCCTCAAACACAACGATCGGATCAAGCTCGGTCCGATTCTGTTCCGGTTCGAGGCTCCCGAAACCAATTCATCCGATACGGTGGCAGGGAAATCCGAGAGTTTTCTCTCCGAAGAAGAGCAATCCACGATCATGGGGTCGGCCTCGAAAATGGGCGGCTTCGGGATGCTCGACGTCCAGCCCGAAGCGAAGCTCAAGTGCGTCCTCGAAATCAGCCGCGATCTCGTGGGAGCGGTGTCGATCAACGCGATCCTCCCCAAACTGCTCGATACGCTGTTCCGGATTTTTCCCGGAGCCGACCGGGGAATTGTTCTGTTGCGCGACCGGGGATCGGGAGTGATGATTCCGGCCGCTCAGAAACTCCGAAATCCTATGGAAGACGAGACGGTTAAACTCAGCCGGACAATTCTCAGCAAAATTCTCGAAGAAAAGAAGGGAATTCTGTCCGCGGACGCCAGCAGCGATGTGCAGTTCAACTCCGCCGAATCGATCTCGGCATTGTCGATCCGGTCGGTGATGTGCGTTCCGATGCTCGATCTCGAAAACGAACTGATCGGCGTGATCAATATCGATACGCTGAATCCCATCGCTCAATTCAAACAAGACGATCTCGAACTGCTGATGGCCGTCGCGGGACAAGCCTCGCTGACTGTCGCCAACGCGATTCTTTACGAATCGCATCTGGAGAAGCAGAAGCAGGACAGCGAGATGAACATCGCTCACAACGTCCAGCTCGCCCTCCTCCCCGATGTGTTGCCCGAAGTTGAGGGATATCGATTTTTCGCATCGTACGAGTCCGCGATGGCGGTGGGTGGCGACTACTACGACTGCTTCATGCTCCGCGATCACCGCGTCTGCGTCTCGTTCGGCGACGTTGCAGGAAAAGGTGTGCCGGCTTCGCTGGTCATGTCCCGCATCTCGAGCATCGTGCGCTGCACCATGCAGCACGAAGCTGACCTGGCGAAAGCGATTCAAACCATCAACAATATGATGTGTTCGGACGCCGTCTCGGGACGATTCGTGACTTACGTTCTCGTCGTGATCGATCTGAACACCAACCTCATGACCCTCGTCAACGGCGGACACATGTCGCCGATCATTTTCAAGCCGGACGGATCGATGGAAGAATTCCCCGAGGACTCGATCGGTATCCCGATCGGCATCATGCCGGATTATCCCTACGAAATCGTTTCGCGCACGCTCAATCCCGAGGAAACCGTAATCATCTACACGGACGGCGTGAGCGAGGCGATGAATCCTGCGGAGGAACTGTATGGAATGGAACGGCTCTACGAGATCATCAAGCTAGGAAGTCACGACCCCGAAGAAGTCGGGATTCGGATCCGGGAAGATGTCCGCAAACACGCCCAGGGTCAGGCGCAAAACGACGATATCACGCTGATGACGTTCGGACGAACATGATCGCGAACTTCGGCGGCATTGCGCCCGACTGGCGTTGTTGAGAGCGCGCCGCGATCAGTGATCGCGGCGTTTTTCGTGGTCGATGCTCGTCGGTTCTTCGACTTTGCGATAACCGAGCGAGATCACAACCTCGAGTACCTCGCTCCAGGTCGGAAACGGACGACCGCTGAGACGCTTGTAATCGTCC
>DATKCB010000657.1:0-5587 GCA_035513495.1 Planctomycetaceae bacterium
TCCATAAGGCGAACAGAGGCAATGCCGACAAAATGTACTGCGGATGTTTGTCGGGCTGCAAAGAGACAATCGCGAGTTGTGCCAGCAACCAGCACCACACAAAACGTTCGTTGGCATTACCTTCCCGGACGGCCGCCCGCCAGCTTCGCGGGACTTCCCACAGCCAGAGGAGCGTCCACGGAAGCGTCATCCAGAGGATCGGTCCGAGGAAAAACCAGATCGGTCGCCACGACGACAATTCGCCGACGGCGCGGCCGATCGTCTCGAGCTGCCAGATTTCGACAGCATTCGGGATTCGAGCCAGAACCAATCCGATCCACACGCCGATCGGACCGAGCCAGAGCAGCCACCCGACGGGATTGATGGTATGTTTGAATTCTCCCCAGCGTCGCTGAACGGCCCAGAACAGAGCGCAGGGAACGAGCACCATCGCCGGTCCGTAATGAAACTTGCTCATCGTCGAAAGCCCGAGCAAGGCGAAGATACCCAGCCAGCGGACGAACCCGGCTTTCCAGGATTGCCCCGCGGGCTGAAACACGATCAGAAACATCGCCGCCGTATTGAATAGCGTGAGACACATATCGACTTCGGATTTGCGGCTGTACAGAATCACGAACGCCGTCGTCGCTTGCGCGAACGCCGCGAAAATTCCCGCGTTGCGTCCGTACCACCGGCTCGCCCAGACTCCCATCAGCAGGCACAGCAGACCGGCGGCAATCGCGGCCGGCAAGCGGGAGCTGAATTCATCCACCTGACCTGTCAGCTTCGCAACCGCCACGATCACCCAGTATCCGAGCGGCGGCTTTTTCAACCGGGGCAAGCCTGCCTGATGGGGAACGATGTAGTCGCCCGTCGCGATCATTTCCCGCGCACCGACCGCCGTAAAGACTTCGTGCGAAGCAAGCGTCTTGTAGCCGGACAGTCCGAAAAACAGACAGACTGCAGAGATTGCGATCATCAGGACGACGCTCGTCCGCGAAAGGGAAGCCGTCGCAACGGGCCGGTCCGGGATTCGGGAGACTTGAATCTGTGAACGCTTCTCGCGGAGTGTCTGCAAGGAGTGTGTGATCGGTGACTTCATCATGCGGCTTTTCGGATCGGCGGCAGTTCGGCTTCCTGACGGTTGTCGAAGTTGATTGTCTTCCGAACTGCAAACGGAATTTTGCTTTCGTTCGAATAATAAATTCTGGCTCCCATCTCACCCAGCATGCCGAGCACGAAGAACTGCACGGAGACCATTCCGGAAAAAACCGCCAGAGTGAACAACGGGTTGCCGGTCATATCGACTTGCGAAAAGAGTTTCATCGCCACAGTCGCCAGGCCGGACAGCGCGCTGACGCCGAGACATCCCAGCCCCGCCGTCCCGAACAGACGCATCGGACTGATCATGTACTGAATCAGATACTTGACCGTGATCAGATCGAGCAACACGCGAAACACGCGTCCGATTCCGTACTTGCTCACTCCGAACCGCCGCGGATGATGGTTCGTCACCACCTCGACACAGTTCGCTCCCCGCCAGTTGGCGAGAATCGGAATGAAGCGGTGCATTTCGCCGTACAGTTCGATTTCCTTAGCGACGTCGGAACGAATCGCTTTGAGCGTGCAGCCGAGATCGTGTACGGGAAATTTCGTGACCCGCGAGATCAGCCAGTTCGCGATTTTCGAAGGAAGTTTTCGGTTCAGGAAGGCGTCTTGCCGTTCCTTCCGCCAGCCGTGCACGAGATCGTAACCCTCGTCGATTTTTTCTAGCATCATGGGGATGTCGGCAGGATCGTTCTGCAGATCGCCGTCCATCGTGATCACGACATCGCACGAGGCGTATTGAATCCCGGCTCCCATCGCGGCGGACTGTCCGAAGTTCCCGCGAAACTCGACCACCTTGACTCGCGAATCGCGCGCGGCCAGTTCCCGCAGTGCCTCCCCCGATCCGTCGCTGGAACCGTCGTTCACGAAAATCATTTCGTACTCGCGGCCGAGATCCGAGAGGACCCGATCCAGCGCATCGTACATGAGCGGAACATTTTCGAGTTCGTTGTAGATCGGAACGACCACTGAGACACTGAGAGCCATCGCAACCAATCCTTTGGTTTTCGTCGTAAACACCCGCCCTCATGGCGGTTTCGTTGCGGCGGAAGTTTCCCAGATTCTCAAAATCGGGTCCAGACCGTTTTCTACGCGTACAGTGCCGCCACGTACGATTCGTAACCGTTAAATTTGACGGTCTCGTACCGTTCTCCCGTACCGAGCATCCGTTCCTGCCGCTGCGACCAGCGGGGATGGGGGACGTCCGGATCGACGTTGGCCTCGAAGCCGTATTCGCGAGGATTGTAGGTGTTCCAGAACGTCGCCGGAGCTTTGTCAGTCAGTGTAATTTTCACGATCGATTTACAGCTTTTGAATCCGTATTTCCAGGGAGTCACGAGACGGACCGGCGCACCGTGCTGCTTCGGAAGTGCCTCTCCATAGATTCCGGTGGCCAGAAACGTCAATTCATTGGAGGCTTCCTCGAGCGTCAATCCTTCGCGATAAGGCCAGGGGAAGTCAGGAAAATCGTTGAAACCCGGTGCCTCGGCCGGTCGCTCGAAGGTCTCGAATTCGACATGAGTTGCTGACGATTTCGGCTCGACCGCCTTGAGGAGTTCCCTCAACGGAAATCCCGTCCACGGAACGCACATCGCCCACGCTTCGACACAGCGAAAGCGATACGCCCGCTCCTCGTGTGGAAATTTCTGATACAGATCGTCGAGATCGAATTTTGTCGGCTGGTTGCACAGCCCGCCCACTTCGATTTCCCAGGGATTCGGTTTGAACTTCGAAACGTACTTCCAACTGTCTTTGCTCGTCGAAAATTCGTAGAAATTCGTGTAGAGCGCCGCTTCAAACTTCTCGGTTTCGGGACGTCCGTAATCGAACTCGGTATTCCGCTTTGCTGGAAAAATCCCCGTGGCAGCGACCGGAATTTCCTCGACCTTGCCGGCCGCATCGAGTTCCTCGGCCGTCGGTTTTCCACAGCCTGAGATCCCCGCCGTGCATAACCCCGCACCGGCAATTCCCAGAGTTTTGAGGAAATCCCGCCGGTGCTGCTTGCGATTTTGATAGATATCCTGGGGAGTGTGCCGATTCTGCGACAAATCCCACGGACGACGAACCAGAAAATTCATACGTGACTCCTGTCGGCGAACGAACTGAGCGCTCCATTGTAGCTCACAAGCTGTCAGCGTCGAGGGGAACCTCGGAAGAGCGAACACTCGAACCTCCTGCGGGGTTTGCTTGTCGCTCTGAGTGTGTAAGACTACGATAAAGTGGAAAGAAAAATGGACAATGGAGAATTGACAATGGAAAACGGTCAATTTCGGTTCCTGATCCAAGCATTGTCCATTGTCAATTATCCATTCCTTCCACCTTCCACTCTTTAACTTTTCCCACATTTCGTACTTTTTCCACCGATGAAAAACCGTGTCGTGCTCGCGATGAGCGGAGGGGTCGATAGTTCCGCCGCGGCGTTGCTGCTTCAGCAGCAGGGCTACGACGTGATCGGTCTCTTCATGCGCTCGGGCGCGACCGAAGAAGAAGTCTGCGCGACCGATGCGGGGAATCTGCTGCCGATCGTCAATACGAAGTCGCACAAGCAGGGTTGCTGTTCGGCGTCCGACGCTGCCGACGCACGGCGCGTCGCCGACAGTCTCGATATTCCCTTTCACGCGCTGAACTTCAAGGACGCCTTCGGACGAATCAAGGATTACTTCGCCGACGAATACCTCGCGGGACGCACGCCCAATCCTTGCGTGATGTGCAACAACTGGCTCAAGTTCGGCAAGCTGTGGGAATTCGCACAGCAGATGGAAGCCGACTGGATCGCCTCGGGACATTATGCCCGCCTCGAACCGGTCGCCGGTGAAGATCGTCCCGCTCTGCTGCGCGGAATCGATCCGACGAAGGACCAGTCGTACGTTCTGTTCGGAATCAATCGCGATCTGCTCTCGCATGTGATGTTCCCGGTCGGAGATCAGGTGAAGACCACCATCCGCGATCTCTCGCGCGATGCGGGACTCCGCACCGCCGACAAGCCGGACAGCCAGGAAATCTGTTTCATCCCCGACAACGACTACGCCGGTTTCCTCGACCGTTACCGCGGAACACCCGACACTGCCGGCGAACTGGTCGATACGTCCGGCAACGTGGTCGGCCAGCACGAAGGATACGAACGCTTCACGATCGGACAGCGGAAGGGACTCGGAGTCGCGTTTGGAACGCCGCGCTACGTCGTCGAAATCCGGCCGGACTCGCAGCAGGTCGTGATCGGAACCTACGACGAACTCGGCCGCGACGCACTCGAAGCCGACCGCACGAACTGGCTGATCCCCAACGTCCCGACCGAATTCCGCTGCCTCGCTCAAATCCGCTACCATCACGAACCGGCCGTCGCGGAAGTCCGCGTGCTGTCGGAAGACCGGTTCCGCGTGCAGTTCGACGCACCGCAATACGGAGTCGCTCCGGGTCAGGCAGTCGTTCTGTACGACGGTGATCGCGTCCTCGGCGGCGGCTGGATCTGCTGATCTGAAAGTCAAATTGTCAAAGAACTATCGCGAGCTTGTTTCACAATTCGCGTTGACGATTGTCAAAATTCCCCGGGTTTCAGAACTTGAGCTTTTTGGAAGACCTCAAGTTCTCAACTTCTCAAGTTGGCACATCTTGTGGTTCGAGGAATGCCGAACCACAACATCTTGTGGTCGGTTGGATATTCGTGAAAAATTTTCGAATTGTTGCTTGTTTCATGGTTCCGTGTTGCGCGACGTGGAGGTTGCGAAAAATATTCTCGCGCGGAGGCGCGGTGACGCAGAGTTTTCAGGAAACGGTCGGGAACGTGTTTTACTTTGAACCTTGAACCTTCCACCTTGAACCTTTTCTTTGTCGTTGGGATTTCGAGATTGGACATTCCCCTTCACATAAAGCGGGTTTGTTGCGCAACGGCGGGGAGGGATCGACGGAAGTCGCGAGCCGCAAAGGGGAAATGTGTCTGGCCGGCGTTGCGCAGGGAGCTATGATGCGGATTCCCTTCTGAAAGTGAGGCTCGACGCGGCTTTGGGAGCGGATGGTGTGATATTTCGTTGCTCTCGCAACCCGGTCAGTTCTCAACGAACTGGACCGGCTAAGTCACTCAATGGTTATTCGGGTCTCTTGGATTAACGTAATACCTGTTAGTGGTTGATTGTCCCAACGAATACATTTGGATCGCACTCTTATCTGTTTCTGATCGAGGTGAATTGTAACCAAAAAGACCGTCTCTGAATCCTTCGTAGTAGTCCGGGCGTTCGGTACCCCACCAGGGGAATTCAAGATCGAAATCAGATGCGACCAATTTTCGTCCAAGTGCGTTTTCTAGACAATTCAGGCAGGCACATGGATTGGTTGTGTTGACACCTGCTTGGATCCAGATGTCATCCTTGACTTTATAGAGATCTGTGCAACCACAAGTGCAATTCGCGCAATTTGTAAACTCAATATTCATGGGATTAAACTTCACATTGTCATTTACGAAAAGCAGTTGACCAGCGTCGTAGGGTCTGCTCTGCGGACCATTCGG
>DATKCB010000658.1:0-4268 GCA_035513495.1 Planctomycetaceae bacterium
GTGTATTGCCCCCCCGGCATTTCGTGATTGTACAGATCGGCCGTCGCAGGCAGGACCGGCGCTTCGAACGGTGCGTAGAATTCTCGTACGCACCGCCAGTACTCGGCAATTCCGTCGAGATTTTGTTGATCGAGCCCCGTACATCGATCAGAAAACCGCAGTGCTTCGCAAACGGTGTTCAGATTCGGCTGTGACGTATTGCCCGACATCGGAGCCATCGCTCCATCGGCGATATCGAGTCCAACGGCGGCTCCGCGTAAAATCGAGGCGGCTTGAATCCCGGCAGTATCGTGCGTGTGAAAGTGGATCGGAATACCGATTTCCTGCTTGAGAGTTTTCACCAGCAGATCAGCCGCATCGGGTTTACACAGACCGGCCATATCCTTGATCGCCAGAATATGGGCTCCCATCGATTCCAGGTGTTTCGCCAAATCGACGTAATACTTGAGCGTGTACTTCATCCGTTTCGGATTGAGGATGTCTCCCGAATAGCAGATTGAGGCTTCGCAGAGAGCACCCGTCTCGAGTACGGCATCCATCGCCACTTTCATGTTCGGAATCCAGTTGAGCGCATCGAACACGCGAAAAACGTCGAGGCCCGCATCGGCGGTTTCTTTGACGAATGCCCGGACCACATTATCGGGATAATTCGTATATCCGACTGCATTCGAAGCCCGCAAGAGCATCTGCAGCAGGATATTGGGCGTCTTTTCTCGAATGTCGGCCAGTCGTTGCCACGGATCTTCCTTCAGAAAGCGCATCGCAGTATCGAACGTCGCACCGCCCCACATTTCGAGAGAAAACAGATTCGGACAGTTTCTAGCGTAGGTTTCGGCGATGTTCACCAGATCGAGTGTGCGAAACCGGGTCGCGTGTAACGATTGATGCGCGTCGCGGAACGTCGTGTCGGTGATGAGCAAGCGCTGTTGCTGGTTGATCCACTGCGAAAACTTTTCAGGTCCGAGTTCTTTGAACTTGTCGCGAGTTCCTTCAGGTATCGAGAGTGTCGAATCACAGACCGGAATGGGAGCCGGTTCGCGGCGCATCGACACTGGACGCCCTTTGACGAGTTCGTTTCCGTTGACGATCGTATTGCCGAGAAAGGTCAATAGTTTGGTCGCACGATTCTTTCGCGAGGGAAAATCAAACAACTCGGGAGTCTGATCGATAAACCGGGTCGTACAACGTCCTGCGATGAAGGTCGGATGCTCGATCAGTTTCAACAAAAACGGAATATTCGTCTTCACTCCGCGGATGCGAAACTCCATCAGGCAGCGACGCGCCCGCTGCACGGCTTCCGTGAACCAGCGTCCGCTCGACGAGAGCTTGACGAGCAGCGAATCGTAATACGGCTGAACGACCGCTCCCGAGAAGGCAGTGCCAGCATCGAGTCGAACGCCGGCTCCTCCCGCCGAACGATAATGCGAGACTCGACCGTAGTCCGGCATGAAATTGTTGGCGGGATCTTCGGTCGTGATCCGGCACTGTAGTGCGAACCCGCTCGTGCGAATCAAATCTTGCGAACCCAGTCCGATTTCAGGATCGGACAGCGGTTTCCCCTGTGCAACCAGAATCTGAGTCTTAACGATATCGACACCCGTGACTTCTTCGGTGACGGTATGCTCGACTTGAACGCGGGGATTCACTTCGATGAAAAAATACTGATTGGTCTCGGCATCGACCAGAAACTCGACCGTTCCGGCATTTTGATATTCGACGTGATTTCCGATCCTGAGAGCCGCCTCGCAAAGCTGTTGGCGAACCTGCGGATCGAGGTTGGGTGCAGGTGCGATTTCGACAACTTTCTGATGCCGTCGTTGCACCGAACAGTCGCGTTCGTAGAGATGGACCAGATTGCCGTGTTTGTCTCCGAGAATCTGAATCTCGATGTGTCGCGCTCGTTCGACGAATTTTTCGACAAAGACTTCGGCACTGCCGAAAGCCGATAACGCCTCGCGGCTTGCCTGCTCGAAGGCTGAATCGAATTCCTCTTCCGAACGCACGACGCGCATCCCGCGGCCGCCTCCGCCGTGGGAGGCTTTCAGGATCACGGGGTATCCGAGTTCGTTTGCTTGTTCTCGTCCGCTTGCGACATCGTGAATCGCCTCGTCGCTGCCGCTCAGGACGGGAACATTGGCCTCGCGAGCGATTTTTCGAGCGGCGGTCTTGTCACCCAACCGCTCGAGAGTCGAGATTTGCGGACCTACGAAAGTGATCCCGGCTTTTTCGCAAGCACGTGCCAGTTGCGGATTTTCCGACAGAAAACCATATCCTGGATGAATCGCGTCTACATTGGTATCTCTGCAGATTCGAATCAGCGCATCGATATCGAGATACGATTTGATCGGTTCACCGATGCGGCCGATCGGGTACGCTTCGTCGGCTTTGAAGCGATGCAAAGCGTTACGATCTTCGTGTGCGTAGACCGCGACAGTTCGGATCCCGAGCTCGGTCGCACTTCGAAAAATACGGATCGCGATTTCACTGCGGTTGGCCACGAGGATTTTTTTGATTGGTTTCATGATTCAAATGAGAGGGGAAAAACAGATTCTAGTCGCAATGGTTCAACATCAACCCTGAATTGCCGGGGATTTCCTAAGCTCAGTCATATCAATCGGATACGTGGAGAGGTGGCCGTTGAGTTGCCGAACTTTACTCGGAGTGTCACAAAATTCTCCCCCAACATACTCGATCCCTCGTTTTCTTCGCAAACCATTGAGCCTGAATCCTCTCCGCTGGTTTGCCCGCTGTCACCGGCAGGGGTAAGATATCGAATTACCCGTTCCTTCACCCCAAATCTGGTGTTCCGCCTTAAAATGCAACCCACGCAGGATCTTAACGTCATCAGCACGGTTCCTCTCGTCTGTCCCGAGGAACTGAAATCCGAATTATCCACCACTCCCGCAGCGAACCGAACGGTTGTCGAGGGGCGGGAAGAGGTCAAATCGATCCTTGAAGGAAAAGACTCGCGGCTGATGGTGGTCGTCGGACCTTGTTCGATTCACAACATCGAGTCGGCTCTGGAATATGCGAAAAAGCTGAAATCGCTCTCAGATTGCGTAAAGGATCGCCTTTGTCTCGTGATGCGGGTCTATTTTGAAAAACCCCGGACAACCGTCGGGTGGAAAGGCTTGATCAACGATCCCAATCTCAACGACACGTTCGACATCGGAAAAGGGCTCAAGATCGCCCGGAAAATCCTCCTGGAAATCGCCGAACTGGGAATTCCCGCCGCAACGGAGATGCTCGAACCGATCACTCCGCAATATATTGCCGATCTGATCACCCTCGCCTCGATCGGAGCGCGTACCACCGAATCGCCTACGCACCGACAATTGGCGAGCGGACTCTCGATGCCGGTCGGTTACAAGAACGGAACCGACGGTTCGCTGGAAGTCGCGATCAACGCAATGCAGGCCGCCCAGGCACCGCACAGCTTTCTCGGAATCGATCGCGATGGAAAAACCTGTATCGTCAATACGCGCGGTAATCCCTGGGGGCATCTGATTCTGCGGGGAGGCAACGATGGACCGAACTATTCTGCAGAACATCTGGCGATGGCTCGAAAAATGCTCGGCAAGGCGGGACTCTCCCCCCGTTTTCTCGTCGACTGCTCGCACGCCAATTCGAATAAGGATTACACACGGCAAAGTGTCGTCTGGGATGACGTCATCGGACAGCGACTCGCCGGCAATCCGGACATCATCGGCATGATGCTCGAATCCAATCTCAATCCCGGGCAGCAGAAACTCAACGGTGGTCCAGAAGGACTCGAATACGGTATCTCGATCACCGACGGATGCATTGGCTGGACCGAAACCGAACAACTTATTCTCGCAGCCCACAAGATGCTTTCGGCCGATGCAGTCCCTGCATAAGCTGGCTTTCGCTTCGTGAGAACGAGCGATCTCACGGATCCGTCAGGCCGAGCAGTTTCGTCGCGTTCGTTCGATAGATTTTTTCGAGTACCTCGTCCGGCAGGAAGATTCCGTAGATCATCCAGAATCCTTGCCGGTGGTGAGACTCGGCTGTGTCGAAATATTCATCGTCCGTCTCCAGAAAACGATAGTAGAGCCGATACGCGTCGGCTCGGGGCGTCGTATCGGTGCCGAACATGATTCGGTCCTGATATTTGATGAAAAACCGGCGAGCGGAATAGGGCTGACGGCCAAGCTCCGAGATGCGTGCGTCGATGTCGACGTAGAAGTTCGGGTACTTGTCGAGCCATTCGCCGACGGTCGCCAGGTCTTCGGGGTTGTTTCCGAAAT
>DATKCB010000659.1:0-5891 GCA_035513495.1 Planctomycetaceae bacterium
GATTGCCCAGATATCCCAGTGAGACATCGATTTCCCACTGATTCTCATCAGCGCTGGAACAGTCGTGGAGCGCTGTGATAAGCTCCCGGACGTATCGCCACACGCCGTCGATCTGCGTGTCCAGGAGCTTGATCCCGTCCACCAGCAACCGAAACGGAGGGGACTTGCGGCGCGTTAATCTCGAAATCCAGTGGGATTTTTGCTGCGATTCGAATTGTTCCTCGGGAGGCAACAGCGACTCGGGGACAGTGATGTAACCCGTGCGTTCGAGCGCGTCACCGTGGTGATGGAGAAATCGCATGT
This sequence comes from Planctomycetaceae bacterium, assembly GCA_035513495.1. Lineage (GTDB taxonomy): Bacteria > Planctomycetota > Planctomycetia > Planctomycetales > Planctomycetaceae > DATKCB01. The sequence continues at coordinate 304 of DATKCB010000659.1, forward strand.
GGAGATCGTGAGGAAGTTCGTCTTTCCATCCGCCGGCCTTGCCCCGGCGAAACTTTCCTTCTCTCCAACGCTTGCGGTCTTCGGGAGAGAAACCGTGTTCGAGACCGCTCCCGTACTGAAAGTCTTTTGACTTTAAATCGGAAAACGTGGGAACCTTGTCGAGATTCGGCTGGGGAAGGTCGATCCACGGACGCAGCCGTTCCAGGCATGCGATGGGATCTGAGATCAGTTCTTCAAAATGCAGGATCAGGTCAGCCCGCTCGCTCCACGAGCGAACGTGGTGGCCCCATCCGCCGAAATGACTCCCGCCGGCCGCTTCGATCGCAGCCTGCGCGTTCAGACGAAAATCGGAATCCGAATCGAGCAGTTGTTTCCGGTAATGCGCCAACGAGACGACGCAATCCCGTCCGTCACGCACGAGATACACCGCGGGAATCGTCGGATCGGCGGGTTCGAGTTGCGATGGGAGCAGATGAGTTTTCACGATCGGGTAATTCGTATACTCCGGATCGACGGGATAGTCCGTTTCGTCGTGGAAGGTACTCGATTGAAGTCCGTATGCTTCGAAAAGTACGTTACGGAAGAACGTATTTCCAGATCGTGGATACGAGGCAAGCCAAAGCATGGGGGGAATACCGATACGAGGACCGAGTTGGAGCTACGAGTCTTCTTCAAAACTCGGTCGGGAAGGTGTAGGGATTGTAGTGAATTTGCTGAAAATTCTGGGAAATCTCCCAATTGACCCTTTTTCTTTGGGGAAACAGAGTCTGAACGCCGATTTTGTAGCTTAAATGGCTCTGGACACCAAGCGGAATTATCTGATAGATAGTCCACCTTCCAAGCCACTTCTCCATTAAACCGAAAGTCAGGCATGGATGACCGATATTTCGACTCTGAAAACGAGCCGTCGCTCCAACCGGAACTCTCGCTGTCGAAGCATCATTTCCACGAATTTCAGGAACAGGTGCTGCGCGGTCGGCGGATCGCCCGCGAGAAACGAGCGGTTATTTGCGGGTTGGCCCGCGATCTGGAGTGGATCCTTCCGAAAACTCTCCAGCGGTTGAAGAGATTAGGCGAGATGTTCGCCGACTATCGAATCGTGATCTACGAGAACGACTCGAAAGATCGATCAAAAATCATCCTCGACGATTTCCAGCGAAGGAACTCGCGACTGCATGTGCTGTGCGACTCTCTAGGTGATCCTCCTAATCAATCGGTGCGCTGCCTGAGACGCGTCGAGCGAATGGCCAAATATCGAAACAGATATCGCGAATACGTGGCCGAAAATTTCGCAGACTTCGACTACACCATCGTCGCCGATCTGGATCTTCCCGGAGGTTGGAGCGAAAGCGGCGTCGCTCATACGTTCGGACATTCGGAGTGGGATTTCGTCGGATCGAACGGACTGATCACGAAGAAGTATCTCGTCGGCGAAAAGCTCCTGCAATTCGATGCGTGGGCCTTTCGAACGGATGGCAGTTACGAGACGCTATCGACCCGGGAGGTCAACTATCTGCGCTGGCGGCTGGATGTGGGTCTGATTCCCGTTTTTTCCTGCTTCGGAGGACTGGGGATCTACCGCATGCCCGCGATGCTGTCTTGCGTCTACGCCGGTGGAGACTGCGAGCACGTACACTTTCATCGGGAAATGAGACGTCAAGGGATGACCAACTTGTTCCTCAACCCGTTCCAGGTCACGGATTATCATGTGAAATACAGCCGCGCGCGACGGTGGTTCAATCACATCGAACGTTGGCGTCAAAAGTTGTTCGGAACAGAACTTACAAACCGAGACTCAATCTTGAAGGGCGAACCGCTTTTCGATCGCGATCAGCAGGGGTCTCTCATCTCGGGTGCCAGAATCAGCAACGATTGAGACAAGTGCGGTTGCAGGGAGAGCAACAAACGAATCATGGCTGAATTCTCTCCCCTCCCCTCTCCACGGCTGAGCGAAACTCGACCATCCCGGAAGCAACGGGCGATGGTCATCGAACTGAGTTTCGTGATTGAGGCCAGCACTTCGGAGCCAGGTCCAAATCCCCCCCCCACACAGTTTTTCGTAAGTGCTCGAGATTAACGAATTGTGACAAGGCAGGATTGTGTGATTTCAGTGGATCATCGATCCCCAGCCTTTCTATCAACTGCTCGACCCACCAGTGCTTCACAACCATATTTGTTGAGTTTCGAGGAAGTAACCTTCTGACGTATGGATGAGTGAGATTGCGGGTGATATCATTTCCAGTATGACAATTTCACCTTCATTCAGTCTTCCGATCCTGAACCTGTCGAATGTCGATCCCGGTCCACTAGCGGCTTTGCAGACACGCGCGCGGACTCACCGCGAGCCAAGACCGTTACCGATGACGATGGCCGAGGCTCGCGAACGCGGCTGGGAGGAACTCGACATTGTGTTCGTGACGGGCGATGCCTATATCGACCATGCGAGTTTTGCGAGCGCCATTCTGTGCCGCGTACTAGAGGCGGGTGGATTTCGCGTCGGCATTGTCAGCCAGCCGGACTGGCGGTCCTGTGACGCGTGGCGGACGTTCGGCAAACCGAAACTGTTCTTCGCGATCAGCGCCGGCAATATGGACTCGATGATCAACCACTACACCGCCAGCCGGAAGGTCCGCAATGACGATGCGTACTCCCCCGGTGGCCGGATCGGGCTGCGGCCAGATCGAGCCACGCTCGGATACTGCCAGCGTGCTCGGGAAGCGTACCCGGGAGTTCCGGTCATTGCCGGAGGAGTGGAAGCTTCACTGCGGCGTTTGGCTCATTACGATTACTGGAGCGATAAAGTTCGTCGCTCCATCCTGATGGATGCCAAGGCAGACCTGGTGGCTTTCGGCATGGGCGAAGAATCGATTCTGGAAATCGCGAAACGACTGGCAGCCGGCGAAACGGTGCGCGATCTGCGCGACATGCGAGGCGTGGCCTACGCGCTGGGAGCGAAGGAATCGGAGGAACGCTTCGGCGATCCGTCCAGCGAGCCGACAATTCTGCGACTGCCGAGTTTCGAAACCGTCGCCCGGGATAAACGGGCCTTTGCCGAAGCGACGAAGATCATTCACAACGAAACAAATCCCTATAACGCCAAGGCGCTCGTTCAGTTCCACGATCGGCAGGCAGTCGTCTGTACTCCCCCTCGATTTCCGATCTCGCAGGCAGCCATGGATGCCATCTACGATCTGCCCTACACCCGCAGACCGCATCCTTCGTATCGGGAAAAAATCCCTGCGTTCGAAATGATCAAGGATTCCGTAACGATCATGCGCGGTTGTTTCGGCGGCTGCACCTTCTGTTCGATTACCACTCATCAGGGACGAATCATTCAGTCCCGCAGCCACGACTCGGTGATCGGCGAGATTGAAACCATGACGCGCGATCCGCAGTTTAAAGGTGTCATCAGTGACATCGGCGGTCCGACGGCCAACATGTATGAAATGCGGTGTACGCGTCCTGAAGTCGAAGCGAAATGCCGCCGTCAATCCTGCGTGCATCCGACAATCTGCAAGTTACTGGGGACCGATCACGGTCCGCTCGTAAAACTGATGAAAGATGCGCGTGAAACACCGGGCATCAAGAAAGTGTTCGTCGCCAGTGGAATCCGCATGGATCTGGCCCGTCGATCGCCGGAGTACATGCAGGATCTGGTTCGTCATCACGTGGGCGGTCATTTGAAAGTCGCACCGGAGCACACGGATGCCGGGGTTCTGAGTCTGATGCGAAAACCTGCCAGCGATGATTTTGAACAATTCGCCGAAGTCTTCGACCGCGAGTCGAAGGCTGCCGGAAAGAAGCAGTACATCATTCCCTATTACATCGCCAGCCACCCGGGCAGCGATCTCGCTGCGATGATCGATCTGGCGCTGTTTCTGAAACGGAACGGCTACCGTCCGGATCAGGTGCAGGACTTCATTCCGGCTCCGTTCGATGTGGCCACCGCCATGTATTACACGGGGATTGATCCCTTCACAAAGCAGCCTGTTTATGTGGCCCAGCATCTGCGCGATCGAAAGCTGCAGCGTGCTTTGATGCAGTTTTTCAAGCCGGAAAACTATTTTGACGTACGCAAAGCGCTCGAGCAGGCTGGTCGCCAGGACCTGATCGGTTCGGGCTGCGACTGTCTGATTCCCTCCAATCCTCCTCGCGAGGCACTCGATAAGCGGCGCGCTGAGGCGAACGCCCGGATTCGCGACAAGTATGTGCACACCATTCCGGCAGAAGGCTCATCGTCTGCGAAGAAAAAATCGTCGAAGAAGCGATCTCGCCATAAACCCGGCAAGGGCTATCGACCGGGACGCTCCAGCGCCACGGAGTAAGCGATCGAGAGCACTCGCAGCGCGAAGTCTATCATACTGGGTCAATGATCGTCTGGAATCGAGAATTGTATAATCCGTTGTCGTGTAGGTTGGGTTAGCGTAGCGTAACCCAACAGCTCACACGCTCTTCGATGGTGGGTTACGCTCGTAAACTCTCTAACCCACCCTACATGTACTGCAAGATGTGCGACGCGTCGCTCGTCAAGATGGTGTTCCTTAAACAGGGAAAGCGATTGTTCTGTGGGCGGTTCAGTTCTTCGAGTCCGATAACGAGTCGGGCAGACCGAATTGGTGGTAGCGGACGTTGCGCGGGCTCATCGTGTGTCCCCAACTGATTTCGTCGGCCGAGACCCCGAGCGCGTCGGCGATCTTGATACGTTCGTCGGGTGAGGGTGTCCAGCGGCCGTTAACGATCGACTCGATGCGTTCGGCGGAGAGGCCGGTCGCATTCGTCAGTTGCTCCAGCGAAGATCCGCGTTGCTCGATCACGACATCGACTGTGTGCGGCATCGGTTTTTCTCCTTGCGTGCCCTCATTCGCTCAGTGTGAAAACAGTATAACTCCTTTGATCGACTGGAGTGACAGCAAATTTGAAACATGTTGCGAGGAATCTATTTGTGATTCCCCTCCTGACTCGATAGACTGATTTGACAATCGCTACGCAGTAATTTTTTCGAAGTTTGAGACTCTTGCTCACGGTGGAGACTTCGATGGCTACCGATACGATTGATATGAACTCTTCCGCTCCGGTCGGAATCGATTCCGACGCGAAGTTTCTCTATCCCGGCATCCCGACGACTTGCGACGGAGCCGAAGCGGTGGTCTGGGTGGAAACGCAGATCAGCCAGGGATCGGGCGCGTTTCCCATCACCAGTTCGACGACGATGGGTGGCGGTTTCAACGCCGCCGCGCAAAACGGCGAGAAAAATCTGTGGGGCGACGAGCTTGTCTTCATGGAACCCGAGAGCGAACATTCGTCGGCGACGTTCTGCGAAGGATTTGCTGCCGCAGGCGGCCGAGTGACGAATTTCACCTCGGGACAGGGCCTCGTCCTGATGAAGGAAGTGCTCTATACGATTTCGGGAAAACGCCTGCCAGTCGTGTTCAATATCGGCGCTCGCGCGCTGACGAGTCAAAGTCTGAACGTCCACGCGGGTCACGACGACGTGATGTCGGTGGCCGATTGCGGATGGGGAAGTCTCTTCGCGCGGAATGCTCAGGAAGCGGGCGATCTGTGTTTGATCAGCCGGCGCGCGGCCGAGG
>DATKCB010000660.1:0-7185 GCA_035513495.1 Planctomycetaceae bacterium
AAGGCCTGATCGGAGACGCGATCAACGCGGTACTGGCGGCTGCGGGATCGAATCTGCTGAAATTGCTGCGGGCGTACGCGCACGCGCTGATTTTGAGGCTGTGGAGTCGGATTTCAGGAGGAATTCAGCAGTTGGCGAGGCGGGAGGGAGCCGTTTTGGCGATGTGAGGCACTCGGTTGGAGTTGCCGCGCGAGCGATTCGCTTCCAAAACCCGGGCTTCGAAACCCAAATTCTGGTCAAGCCGCTTTTTCAGGGACGACCAATTATTTCGAAACCGCACCGTTCGAATTGTTTTCTTTTGTATGCCGGACAAAACCAGAATATAGTTTCATCTTGAGAAACATCCGTTACAATAAACGAAGTTTGATGTATCCTCCCTGCTCTGGTTTTTTGAGAGTATTCCTCTAGGAAAATCACCTTCAGTTTTTTCCCGCCTGAGAATGAATGGACGTCCCCGATGCGAATTCTCTCCCTCGCTTGCGTACTTGCTGCCTGCTGCCTGGCCCCAGTGGAGCGTGCTGCTGCGAACGAAGTCGGTCAACCGGCCCAACTGACGCTCGAACCGCAATCGTTTACGCTCTCCAACGGGCGCGATCACCAGCGACTGGTCACCACCGGCCATTACGCTCAGGAAGAAGTCCGCGACCTGACCGCCGAGGTTCAGTACGAATCGACCAATCCCGCCGTCGTCCGAATTGAAGCCGGGATTGTCTATCCCGTCGCAAACGGAACTGCGGAAGTCTCGGCAGTCCTCGGGACGCTCAAAGCGACCGCTTCGGTGACTGTCAAAGACAACGACGTCGCACGCCCGGTCAGTTTCCGCAACGAGACGCTCGCAGCACTCACGAAGTCCGGTTGCAATCAGGGAGCTTGCCACGGCTCGCCGTCCGGAAAAGGAGGGTTTCGTCTCTCGCTGCGGGGATACGATCCCCCGCTCGACATTCTGACGTTGCGTTCGGAGTCGTTCGCGCGGCGGACGAATGTGATGAATCCCGATGAAAGCCTCCTGCTCAAAAAACCGCTCATGGAAGTCGCGCACGGTGGAGGCCGCAAAATCCGCAAAGGAGACGCGACGCATTTCGCGCTGCGTGAGTGGATCGCCGAAGGACTCAAACTCGACCGTCCGGAAGAGCCCAACCTCGAAAAAATCGAAGTTTTCCCGCAACATCGCGTGCTCCACCAGCCTGCCGACCGGCAGCAGATTCTCGTCACGGGATATTACAGTGACGGGACGATTCGCGACCTGACCGACCTGACGGTGTTCTCGTCTTCGAACGAAAGCGTCGGGAGCGTCGATTCTCTGGGGCTGATCGAGAAAACCGGACGCGGTGAGACGGCGATTCTCGCGCGATACCTGGACAAGATGGATACCAGCTATCTGACTTTCCTCGAAGATGTCCCCGGATTCGTCTGGAACAACCCTCCCGAAAACAATTTCATCGACCAGCTTGCCTTCGCCAAGATGCAGCAGTTGCAGATCCTTCCTTCGGACATCTGCACCGACGATGAATTTTTGCGTCGAGCCTATCTCGATACGACGGGACGTCTGCCGAAAATCGATGAAACGCTGGCGTTTCTGCACGACGAATCTCCCGACAAACGGAATCGCCTGATCGATCGGTTGCTCGACTCCGACGATTTTGCCTCGTTCTGGACGCTCAAATGGAGCGACGTACTGCGAGCCAACAGCAAAAAACTTCAAATGACCGGCGTTCATAAATTCCGGCAGTGGCTGTACGAAGCCGTACGGACAGACAAACCGCTCAACGAACTCGCTCACGAATTACTCACTGCCCGCGGAAGTACGAATGTGAATCCGGCTGCCAACTACTGGCGCGCCAGCCGCGACGCTCTGGATGCCACCGAAACGACGGCGCAGCTATTCCTCGGAATTCGAATTCAATGCGCCAAGTGCCACAACCATCCGTTCGAACGGTGGTCGCAGGACAATTACTACGGCATCGCCGCCGCGTTCACCCGCATCGGCCGCAAAAACGGTGCGGGTATCGAGGAGGAAATCATTTTTTCCCAGAACAGCGGAGAAGTAACTCAACCTCGAACCGGGCAGACCATGAAGGTACACCTCTTGCTCACGGGAGACGTCGACGTTCCTCCCGAAGAAGATCGGCGCGAAGTGTTCGCCGATTGGCTTGTGACCCAGGACAATCCGTTTTTTGCCAAGGCGACGGTGAATCGAATCTGGGGGCATCTGATGGGACGGGGGATCGTCGAGCCGGTCGATGATTTCCGGGATTCGAATCCTCCTTCCAACGCCGAGTTGCTCGATGAATTGTCCCGGCAGTTTGTCGAACAAGGATACCGCCAGAAGTGGGCGGTCAGGACGATCATGCAATCCCGGCTGTATCAACTCAGTTCGCGCAAAAACGACTTCAATGCCGAAGACGAAATCTACGGTTCGCACGCCACGACGCGATTGTTATCCGCGGAACAGCTTCTCGATGCGATCTGCCAGGTGACCGACGTACCCGAAAATTTCGGCGGCGTACCCGTGGGAACGCGTGCTACGCAACTTTCCGAGCCTCCCAGCAATCATTACTTCCTGAAAATCTTCGGACAACCGCAGCGCGAGATGGCTTGCGAATGCGAGCGATCCGATGAATCGAACCTGTCCCAGGCTTTGCAGATGATCAACGGCCCGGTCGTGCACGATAAGCTCCGTTCGGACAACGGCCGGATTGCGAAAATGTTCAAGGATTCCAAGCCGGACGACGAGATCATCGAGACGATGTATCTGGCCGCGTTGGCCCGCAAACCGGCTCCGGAAGAACTTGCGGCCGCCAAGGCTCATCTGGCGAATTCCGAAGACCGCCGGCTGGCTCTCGAAGACATAGGCTGGGCGGTGTTGAACTCGAAGGAATTCCTCTTCCAGCATTGAGAGAGAGCCGATGACTTTGTATGGAAAAAACGCCTCCCTTGCGGGAGGCGTTTTTTATGAAATGTTGCCACAGCTCACAACCGACCAGATCTATCGATAGAACTCTTCAATTTCGTCGATGATCGAATCGTTGACAGTGCGCATCGTTCCGACCGCTTCGGCGAGCGAGACCGGGACAATGTCGTTGCCTTTGGCCGCGACCATTTTTCCCCAGTTTCCCTCGAGAACCAGTCGGGCGGCGTGAATTCCCATGCGGGTCCCGAGGATCCGGTCGAATGCGGAAGGTGAACCGCCGCGTTGGAGGTGTCCGAGGACAACCGAACGAGTTTCCCAGTCGAGTCGTTCCTCGATGATTTTGGCGACGACTTCTCCGACTCCGCCCAGCGAAACGTGTCCGAAATCATCGACTTTGGCGTTTTTGGTAATGTATGCCTGCTCTCGCGCTGCGAGTTTCGCGCCTTCGCTGACGACCACGATCCCGTGCTTCTGTCCGAGAGTGCGGCGGTTCTGGAGCGTCTTGCAGAGGTGATCGAAATCCGATTCGCGCTCGGGAATCAGGATGTAGTCGGCACCGACCGCGACTCCGGAATAATACGCGATCCAACCCGCATGCCGTCCCATCGTTTCGACGACCATCACGCGGCGGTGAGATTCCGCGGTCGTGCGGAGTTTTTCGACCGAGTCGACGACGGTGTTGAGGGCGGTATCGAACCCGAACGTGACGTCGGTGCAACTGAGGTCGTTATCGATGGTCTTGGGAACGCCGACCGTTTTGAACCCCCGCTGTTGATGCAGTTTATTGGCGACTCCCAGCGTATCGTCGCCGCCGATGGCGATCAGCGCGTCGAGCTTCAGATCGGCCATCGTCTGAAGAACCCGATCGACTGGTCCTTCATCGTCTTCGTTTTTAAACGGATTGGTCCGCGAAGAACCGAGAATCGTTCCCCCCTCAGAGACGATGTGCCGTGTGTTTTCAACAGTCAGCACCTCGTAGCTCCCTTCGAGAGCCCCGCGCCAGCCTTCCTGCAGACCGTAAACTTCGACTCCCCGATTTGCGAGCGTCTGAACGACTCCGCGAATCACGGGATTGAGTCCGGGGCAGTCACCGCCCCCCGTCAGAATGCCAACTCGTTTGATCTCCACTATTTTTTACCCTTTCTCGACTATCAGTCTGATTTTAAGCGTTTGTGCGATTTCGTTTGTGAAGCAATGAGCGTTTGCCTGAGGGTCTCGATCTTGCAGAACGATCAAGTCCAGGTTCGCTCGACGAGGGTCGTATCCATCTTGCCTTCCAGAAACGCAGAGTGGCTGAGAATTTTGAGCAGCAATGGGATCGTCGTTTTCACGCCTTCGACCGTCAGTTCGCGGAGCGCCCGTTTGAGTGTCGCGATGGATTCGTCGCGGGTATTTCGATGCACGATCAGTTTGCCGATCATCGAATCGTAGTAGGGGCTGATCGTGTATCCCTCGAAGACGTGTGAATCCCAGCGGACTCCCGGGCCTCCCGGAATGCGCAGCTTGGTAATTTTCCCGGGACTGCCGCGAAAATCGTTTTCGGGATCTTCGGCGTTGATGCGAACCTCGATCGCCGAGCCTCGCGATTCGACGGCTTTTTGTGTCAGTTCGAGTTTTTCACCGGCGGCGATCCGAATCTGACTCTGAATCAGATCGATTCCCGTCACCAGTTCGCTGACGGGATGTTCGACCTGAATCCGGGCGTTGACTTCGATAAAGTAGAAGTTGTAGTCCTGATCGACGATGAATTCGACCGTTCCCGCGTTGGTGTATTTGGCGGTTTTAATCAGGCGGACGGCGGCTTTGCAGATATCTTCCCGCACGGCGAGCGGCAGGTTCGGAGCGGGGCTTTCTTCGATCAGCTTCTGGTGCTTCCGCTGCGTCGAACAATCCCGCTCCCACAGATGCAGAACTTTCCCGTGATTGTCGGCCAGGATTTGAACCTCGACGTGACGGGGTTTTTCGATGTACTTTTCGAGATAGACTCCCGCGTTGTTAAACGCCTTTTCGGCTTCGTTCGAGGCGGCTTTCAGCCCGGCTTTCAGATTGATGTCGTTGCGGGCAACCCGCATCCCTTTGCCGCCCCCTCCAGCCGTCGCCTTGATCAGTACCGGATAGCCGATTTCGTTGGCAACCTTGACCGCTTCGGCTTCGCTTTCGATCAGCCCTTCGGTTCCGGGAACGCAATTGACCTTCGCCTCGCGGGCAATCGCCCGGGCGGAGACTTTATCGCCGAGTTGAGACATCGCCTTGTGCGGAGGGCCGATGAATTCGATTTTGCAATCGCGGCAGACTTCGGCAAAATGAGCGTTCTCTGCCAGAAAACCGTATCCGGGATGAATCGCCTGGACGTTGCCGATCTCCGCCGCACTGATGATGCGATTGATCATCAGGTAGCTTTCGGAGGAGGGAGCGTTCCCGATGCAGATTGCCTGGTCGGCAAGTTCCAGATAATACGCTCCGCGATCGGCCTTGCTGTAAACAGCCACGGTTTCGATCCCGAGTTCCCGGCAAGCGCGAATCACGCGCAAGGCGATTTCTCCGCGATTGGCGATCAGAATGCGTTCGAACATGCTGTTGAGTATTCCGGTCCTGAGGATGTCCGGTTCTGTGGAATAAAAAATCAATCGTGTAACAAACGCTTAACCTGGCTGGTATCGGTACAAGGGTTGCCCGAATTCCACGGCCGCTCCATTTTCAACAAGGATCTCCGTGATCGTGCCGGAGACCTCCGCCTGGATCGGATTGAAAACTTTCATGGCTTCGATCAGGCAGACGGTCGTCTCGGGGGTCACTTTTGCACCCTTGACGACAAACGGCGGATCGTCGGGAGAGGCGGACGTGTAAAACGTTCCGACCGTCGGAGCGTTGATCGTCGGTCCTAAATCGACGGGAGCCGCAGTCTCGTTCCCGGCTGGGACACCCACCGGAATGGGAGGAGCCGCGTGCAGGGGTGCGGGGGGCGGAGCGTAATGAATCAATTCGGAAGAACCTCGTTTGAGTCGCCACTGTTCCTCGCCGTGACGCAGATTCACCTCCGTCACGTCGTGTTCCTCCATCATTTCGATCAGTTGTTTCAACTTTTCGAGATCGAAGGGCTGGTGCTCCGGATTGCTTTTCGACATGTGAATGCCTCGAATTGTCTCGCAAGGGAGAGATGACTCGTTGAAATCGTCCGCAAACGCGGTTTCTCAGACAGAAATCGGCATTCGCGACGCGACAGAATACAATTTGATCCTCGATCGATGCCCCCGCTCAACTGCTGGTTTCCGGATCTCTGATCTCAGAAATCGGATGAAATCCGTGCGTTCATCAAGAAGGCGTCGTTCAATTGTGTGTAAGAATGAGCGTTCGGCTTGCGGATTTCAACCGATCTGGGTGTCTTCCAAGGACTTGGGCGTCGATGTCAGTACCTCGTGCCCGTCTTTCGTGACCAGAACGTCGTCTTCGATCCGGATTCCTCCCCATTCAGGCAGGTAAATACCCGGCTCGACGGTCACGACCATTCCCGGTTCCAGGACATCCTTGGAAATCGGAGAAAAACGCGGATTTTCGTGGATATTTAACCCAATTCCATGTCCCAGACCGTGTCCGAAATTCTTTCCATAACCTGCTTTTTCGATCACATTTCGAGCTGCCGAATCGACCTCGGAGCATTTCGCCCCCGGTCGGATCCTGGAAATGGCGGCGAGTTGGGCTTTCCGGACGATTTCGTAGATTTTGGCAAACTTTTTCGTCATTTTTTTGCCGGTAAAGTAGGTTCGGGTCAGATCGCTCCGATATCCCCCTGTGCTCTGTGCACCCCAATCTGTCAACAGGACGGGATCGTCGCCGATCTTCCGGTTTCCAGGGCGGGCATGCGGTAACGCGGCCTGCTGACCGACCGCAATGATCGGATCGAAGGCGACTCCTACTGCCCCGAAACTCCTCATCGCATGTTCGAGATTATGAGCGACCTGGAGTTCGGTCTGTTCGGGACGCAGTGCCGCCCGGATGACCGCGTGTCCCCGCTGCGCCTGATCGACCGCGTCCCGTAACTCGGCGATTTCCATGGCATCCTTGATCGCGCGCAGATTGACGATCACGCCCGGCATCTCGGCGAACTCGACCGACGGGATCGTTGAACCGATCTGCTCGAAGGTCGCAACTGTCACCTGATCGCTTTCATAGCCGAGATTGCGGAGCGATGTTTTTCCGACGACTTCGGCGAACGCATCGGCCAGCGTGACGCGGTTCGTGCGAATGTGCATCTCCATTCCGGGACACTCGTTCTC
>DATKCB010000661.1:0-3223 GCA_035513495.1 Planctomycetaceae bacterium
GCCTGTTCGACTGAGCGATCTGGTCCTGCTCAATGCTCAGGCTCCTGAGTCATTACGCGGGAAGTTGGCAGCTCCTCAAGCACGCTTTCATCTGTTCGAATTGCGGACTCAAGAATAACCCGCTCCGCAGAGTCCCTCTCGGAAACGTCAGGTCTTTGCCACGCGGGAGTGTATTCGATTTTCCAGAAAAATAGGGAATACAAACAGAGTGTTTCGACGGCAAAAACGATCAGTTCCCAGAATACTGCCGGAGCGATCCAGATCAGGATCGAACCGTGAAAGACTATCCCGATCGTCACAGCCAGACGTCTCGTTGCCGCGAACCAAAGGCCGATCGCCAAAAACAATTCCGTCGCAATCGATCCGACAGCCATCAACGAAGCGAGCGAAGGAGTCAGCCAGTTTTCGGGAAAACCGAGTGATCCTGTACCTCGAAGATTCAAGTTGATCACCAGCCCCGACAAATAGTCGTGATTGATTTTGGTAAAGCTCGTGAAAAGGTAAACAATGCTGAGTTGCAACTTCAGCAAAGTGACCGGCCAGGATTGAATCCGCGTTCGAACGCCGTTTGTTCGATTCTTGCACGCCAAGTCGGCTGTGGAGTCTCCGATCGTCACCAGAAAGCAGATTAAAGCCATGAGATAAAGGTGGCTTCCGTAAAATTGTTGATCGAGTGCCAGAAAATAGGAAATCAATATCAACAAGCTGACGCCCGCAATCGTCGTTCTCCAACCGATCATCAGGCAGAATCCGGCGAACGACCAAAACAGACAGAATCCGGGAATCATTGAATGAGGCAACACGGGCAACCAGTCGAAATAAGGAAGCACGCACAGTCCTGAAAGATAAACGCGATTCATCATATCCCAACTGACGAATCCTCGAATCAGCAATGCGAACCCCACGGCAATGCGCACGATTGCCAGGCTTCGCGCGTCGACTGTTGAACCGACAATTCGATGCAAACGATGTGTCAGGGACATGAGTAGCGCACCCTCGAATTTGTGTTCCGATCTACGATCAGCACGGACTCCACCTGCGGATCTGTCTCGCACAGATATTTCGGAAGTGCATCGACAATATCGAGATCGGCGCGGGGATTGCCAAAGTATTCGAACGGCTGCTCCACCAGCACCGATTCGCCAGTGGTGCTAATCAAATAGAAATCAGGATAAGTCCGGATTCCCGCAAACATCTGCCAGCCAAAGGAACTCGGTCTCGGTGCAAAAAAACGGTAGATCGGCAGCCCGATCTGAAGGACGAGATAGCTCACAAAAAAAATGGCAGTCAGCTTTTGTCGTACGTTCCACTGAATCAACAGTTCGGAGGGATCGCAATCGCTCCCTGCCGCCTCTCGTAAAGGCGAATCCGACGGATCGCGGTCTATTTCACTCACGCGCTGTTCCTTGTGCAATATCATTCGTACGACGGTCGAAAGTCGACCTTCATCCAACCGTTGCACTTCAGCGGTTGGGGGGCAGCCCAAGAGACTCGGTTCGCTCGAACAGATACGACGCGCGTCGGTAGAACACGAATCGCATTGCGATTTCTCGCATTTCCTCCCGTTCCATGATCGAGTTGAAAATAAGCCAGGACGAATTTTCGGGAACACATGGCGGCCAACTTCACGTAAAGAAAAACGAGGCAACTAACTCAACTCGGTGAATTCGTCGCACTCGCAGGCTTTACCTGCCGTCGTTTCCAGATGACGCTATCGACAACATAATGATGAAAATTCAGAATCATCGTCGTCACCAGCGTCGCCACGACGGCCTTCTCGGGGATGAGCATTTTGTAACCGTAGTCCAACGAAAAATAGACGATGGAGGAAATCGTAAAACAGACCAGCAGATAAGAGACGATCGACTTCGATTGAGAGAGCGTCGAGAGTAACGGAGCGTTGGGATCGACCTGGTCTTTAAATCGTTTATTGTTGAACCACCAGACGAACATGATGTACTGCGTGTTGTGCCAGACGTTCAGCACCAGCCATCCGACCGTGATGTTTTCGATGAGCAGATAGCCTGTCACGAAAATGATGTGGTGAGAAAACAGATAGAAGGTGTGGGGACTCGACAAGCGTCCGAGTCGCGCGGCGGCGATTAGAGTGAACACCCAGTATCCCACGGCCGACGCGGCAAGCACCCCCAGTCCCCACAAAAGTAGCAGCGGCATTGGGAGGTAAGCCACCTCCATCCCGAGAAACGTGGGGCTGGCCTGATAGGAACGATAGGCGATCCCGAACAGCGGGACCAAATAGAGCGCGAGTTTGCTCGCGCGGTCGGAAACAATCGCCTCCGCCGGCGCAGACCGACAGAACATCCGCTCGATCCCGTAACTCTGCCGTGTGTAATGAAACCACTGCCAGTACAGGTAGGCGGTTGGGAGAATCCAGAGTCCGAACGCCCAGACCGCCCCGAATGTCCCGGCGATCACAATAAAGGGAAGCTGAATGACGAGAAATCGATGTTTGCGGAAACTCGCCCGATCGAAGACCAACCGGGTGAACGTCGAAACCACGTGATGGTATCCCAACAACCAGAGGTCGAGAATAAGAATCACTCGAAACAAATCGGGAACTGCCAGTGCGATCGCACCGAACAGCAAGGAGATAATCATAACAGTCGCGATCAGGTTCAAATCGAACTTTTTGCTCCGCAACCACCCGCCCGGAAGAAACGCACTCGGGGCTGCTGTTTGAACTGAAATATCCGACATGCGTTCGTCCGATTGAAGATCTTCTCGCGAGCCAACTCCACTTGGAACAAGCATAGTACGAGGAACGTCAAACGCAAATAGTTCTCCCGGAAATCCGCCGAGGAGAAGCGCTGCGATTGATACAAACCGGCTTGCCCGATCGAATGGCCAGGATTACGCCGTTTCGAGCGAGATCGGTTCTCCGATCTGCCAGCGATTTCCATCGCGCAGAATCCGGCGATAAAGCGTGTCTCGCTCGACCGGTTCGCGTCCCGCCTCGCGGATCAACTGGTGCAGTTGTTCGACCGTCAAACCTTGCGGAGTCTCGGCTCCCGCATCATGGTAGATGATTTCGTGAACAACAGTTCCGTCGATGTCGTCAGCCCCGTAGCCGAGCGAAACCTGAGCGATATCCTCCCCGAGCATGATCCAGTACGCCTTGATGTGATCGAAGTTGTCGAGCATCAGCCGGGAGAGAGCGATCATCCGCAAATCCGTCAGGCCGCTCGGTTTTCGGATGTGCGAA
>DATKCB010000662.1:0-4486 GCA_035513495.1 Planctomycetaceae bacterium
CTCGCAATTCAGTACAATGCTGCCGCCAACGCGCGGGAGCTCGAACGCGACCTGCGCGAGAAACTGTCCGGGAGCGAATCGTCGTTTCGATCGAATCCGAAGTATCAAAAGCTGCAGGAGGAACAGCGCAAACTCGGAGAAAATATCGCGGGTCAGGGAGGTTTTCTGAAGAAACAGCAGGAGGCTCAGCAGTCGGGCAACGTCGAGTATTTCTACGATAACTTCTCGACACTCGACTCACGCAGCCAGCTCGGCTTGACCATTCAGGGAAATCGATTTCTGTACGACTTCAACTCCAGCGGTCTGTCCGCCCCGGCGTCACCCCAGGACGGAACTCCGGCCCTGGACGCATTTAACTTCAACGTTCCCGTCGAGTCGAAACCCCAGAGCGAACCAGAGGGGAAATCCGTCGGACAATCGGCGGGAGGGAGCGGAAGTTCGTTCAGCGGCAAGAAACGACTTTCGAACAGCGCCAATCAGGAATTCCTGGGACGCGAGCAGATGAACGCTCCCGTTCAGCAACGGGGAGAGAGGCAACCGATGCAAGATCAGCCGCATGTACAAATGCGCGGACGAGTGTTTGGCATCGACGGTCTGGCGCAACCCGGTGAATACGGAGGTGTGGCTGGCGGCCAAGGGGTAGGCGGAGGCGGATTCGGAAGTACGACTCTGGGCTTTTCGTCACAAGAGTTTGGAAGAGGGGGAATTCCCGGGATGGCCGGCCCGGGATCGGGCATGATGCCAATGTTGCAAGCACCATCAGGAGGTGAAATGGCTTCCGGTGAAGGAGAATCCACCACATCAACTTGGGAAAAACAGCAAACCCAGATGATATGGCAATCGACTCGCGGAATGTCGCTCACCTTCGAACTCCCGACCGCCGGAACGCTCTACACGTTCAGCAAGGCGGGCGGCGATCCTCGATTGGCATTGGAAGTTCAGCCTGCCGATTCGTGGACGCTCGGATTCCGGGTGTTGTGGTTCGCGATCTGGGCCGGGCTGGCACTCCTGGCCGTGCGCCTGATCAAGACCGGGAAATTCGAGCAGCTTTCAGGAGAACAACTCTCTCTCGGAACGATCCTTTTCGGCCTGCTCGTCGCGCTGCTGATCCCCGCCATCGGACCAGCCCCCGGCCTCCTGCTCGCAACCGGCGGCGGCATCGCATGGCTCGTCTGCCGGTACCAGCATCACATTCCCGAGCCAACACCGAAAACTCCCGAGTAGACATCAATTTCGACAACATCGAGAAGATTCCCGCTAGTTGACGCTGTCCGCAGGGCTGCCTAGAATCGGGCGGGAGCGAACTCCGCTGATTCGCTTTCCATCGACGAACGCCTCTGAAAGTCCGCCCGCTTTGAACTCAGAAACCACCAACATGGACCTCGAACGCATCGAGCGCGCGGTCCGCGAGATTCTGTCGGCCATCGGCGAAGACCCCGATCGGCAGGGGCTGCTCGACACTCCGGGACGAGTCGCGCGGATGTACGCCGAACTGTTTTCCGGATTGCATTCCGATCCCTCGCATCATCTGCACAAGGTGTTCTCGGAAACTTACGATGAACTGGTGCTGGTCCGCGATATTTCGTTTAACAGCATGTGCGAGCATCATCTGTTGCCATTCATGGGGGTGGCTCACGTCGGTTATCTTCCGCGCGGCCGAGTCACGGGACTGAGCAAGCTGGCCCGCGTCGTGGAAGAAATTTCCCGCAGACCGCAAGTGCAGGAACGGATGACGCACCAGATCGCAGAACTGATCGATCAGGAACTCGATACCAAAGGAACGATCGTCGTGATCGAAGCGGAACACACCTGCATGACGATCCGGGGGATTCGCAAGCCGGGCAGCGTGACGATCACCAGTGCCGTGCGGGGACTGTTCAAGACCAACGAATCGAGCCGGGCCGAAGCGATGTCGCTGATCAACAACCATCAACGGCGATAGGCTTTCGAAAGCGGAGAGCCGAAAGCGGAAAGCGGGTAAGAGCGGGAATGTCCAATGTCAAAATCCCAATGTCAAAGAAATGGTTCAAGGTGGAAGGTTCAAGGTTAAAAGTGAAGCCATCACAGGCTCTTGTGCTACTTCCTACATCCTCAATCCTATTTCCTCACCACACCTTCCACTCTTCCACTTCCCCCCTCCCATGATCGCTCAATTCGCCCTGCGTCTGATTTTCGGCATCAGTCTGATGTGGGCGCTGATGCCGCGGCGCGATGTGACGTGCGGGTTCTTTCGCATTCAGATGCTGCTCGTGCTGGGCTTGAGCGTGCTCTCGGCGATCACTCTGGGCGACTATGCGATTCTCCCCGCAGGTGGTGAGACGCTGCTTTCGACGAGGGTCTTGAAAATTCTTTCGGTCGTGCTGGCAGTCACGGCCTACGCGGGATCGGTGTTGTGGACGCTCGATCGCCGAACGGGTGGAACAACCTGCATCGCGGTCATTCTGCTGATCTCGCTGGTTTCACTGCTCGCAACGGTTTCTTCTGCGAGTTCGTTGCAGTCGGCGACCGGTTGGCTCGTTCTGCTCTCGGAAATTTCGACCGCCTGGATACTCGGGGCCGCCCTGACGGGGATGCTGCTCGGTCACTGGTATCTGACCGCCCCCACGATGTCGATCAAACCACTTTCGACGCTGACTCTGCTGTTCGGCGGAGCGGTCGGTTTGCGGCTGATTCTGTCGGGCGTCGCGTGGGCGATGTACGCGTCAGAAATTACCGGAAGCACGCACCTCACCTGGTTTGCGCTGCGGTGGGTGGCGGGGATCGCAGGTTCGGCGGCGGTGTTCGTCATGACGTGGAAAATCCTCAAATTCCGCAATACCCAAGCGGCCACCGGAGTCCTGTTTGTCGGGGTGATCCTGACATTTCTGGGGGAACTCTCGGCTCTCTTACTATACCGGGGACTCAAACTCCCTCTATGATGGAGTGTGACCCTCCTTTCCACTTTTCCCACGGCCTGAATCGATGCAAGCCGCTTTCGTCTGCCCGAGTTGCGAAGAACAGACGCGACTCGAAATCAATCCGACCGATACGGTCATCCGCTGCGCTCACTGCGACTGGTCCCGGCCGATCGCCGCCGACGCGTTTGTGGGCAGCATTCCGCAGTCGTGTCTGGCCTGCGGCTGTCGGGATTTGTGGAAACAGCGAGACTTTTCTCCGAAGCTGGGAGTTGCGATCGTGGCCACGGCGGCGGTGCTCAGTACGATCGCGTTCGCCTATTACATGCCGGTTTGGGCGATCGGAATCCTGATGTGTTTCGGAGCGCTGGATTATTTTCTGTACGCCATTATGCCTGACGTGCTGGTCTGCTATCGCTGCGCGGCGCGGTTCCGGGAAGCGTCGCTCCCCGAAAGCGTTCCTCAATTCGATCTGGAAATCGCCGAACGATACCGACAGGAATCCATTCGATTGAAGGACTCCGAGAAATCCACCCCATGAACGCGAACTGTTTCGTCGAAGGATCGCCACGCCCGTCAAACAGCTCAGGGATCGAGTCTGTGATCAGGTTGCGAGCCGAGAACTCGAAACGATCGCCGTACGGTGAGGTGGCGATGTGAACGAACAACAGCAGCGGCTCATCGAAGACCTCGTGGGAGAATTTCAGGGAGAGATCCGCGCGGATCCGCTCGCGCTGGCGATGTACTCGACCGACGCCAGTCTGTACGAGATCCGCCCGCTCGCCGTCGCGTTTCCCCGCAGTGTCGAAGACGTGCGTCTGCTGGCCGTCTACTCCGCCGAAAAACATCTCGAACTGGTCCCCCGCGGAGCGGGGACGGGACTGGCCGGAGCCGCCATCGGAGCAGGCATCATCGTCGATTTCTCGCGCCACATGACGGCGATCGAATCGATCGATGCCGAAACGGTCCACGTTCAACCCGGGGTGGTGTGCGACAATCTGAACCGCGAACTGAAGAAACAAGGCCGGTACTTCGCGCCCGATCCGTCGAATTCAGCGGTCACGACGATCGGCGGTATGGTGGGTGTCGATGCCGCCGGTTCGCACGCGGCCCGCGTCGGTTCGACGCGAGACCACGTCATGTCCGCCGAAATGATCCTCGCCGGCGGAGACACCTTCGAGGTGACGACACTGCTCCGCTCCTCGCTGCAGCGGACCGGGACCGGTCTCGATTCTCTGTCGCGGGCAGAAATCGATCTGCCCGAGCCGTCCGCGGGCAAGGATCGAAACCGGGAACGTCTGAGTCGGCTCGTCAAAATTCTGTCCGACAATGCTGCGCTGATCGAACGCCATCAGCCGCCGATGATTCGAAATTGCAGCGGCTACATGCTCCGCGGAGTGCTGCAGGAATCCCACCTGCGGCTCGAGCGGCTGATCACCGGTTCGGAAGGTACGCTGGGATTGCTCACGTCGCTCGTGCTGCACACTTCTCCCCTGCCCGAACATCGCGGTGTCGCGCTGATCCTGTTCGACAGCATGGACGCCGCGCTCGATGCCGCCGAACAGGCGGCTCCGTACGATCCGACGGCGTGC
>DATKCB010000663.1:0-11763 GCA_035513495.1 Planctomycetaceae bacterium
GCGCACGCGGTCCCCCACAGAGACCAGCAGCTTGTGGACCAGTCCGGGCATTTGTGACGTAATGTCGATCACTCCGGCCGAACTTCCCGAAGATCGCGGGGCCGCAGTCTTGGAGAAGCCGTTCTGGAGACCGACCCGGTACACCTTTCCGTTGACGGTCGCGGTATTTCCTTCGAAGGCCATGAAGTATTCCTGGCCGTTGACGGAAACCGTGTATTCCGCCGGACCGCTCGAAGTTGCGGAGGGAGCCGGGGCGGGCGTTGCAGCAGCGGATTTGTCGATTTTTCGCACGGAGACCGCCGCGTTCCCCTTGAGAAAGGATATCCCTTTTCCCTTGCAGGTGGCGGCGATGAAGATGTTTTCGTCCGTGACGGGGAGACCTTCGGCTTCGAGCACCGCACGGGCGGCGGCGATCCCTTTTTTCGGGTCGGCGTCATTGCGTTCGAGCACGCTTTGTGTGGTCGGTTTGAGACCGAGCTGATCTTCGGACAGTTTGACCACATCGGGATCGGGCGGAACGGGGGTTTTGCCGAAGTAGCCGAGAACCATCTGTCCGTACGGCTCGGCGATTTTCTTCCACGGACCGAACATCACGTTGTTGAACGCCTGCTGGAAATAGAACTGCGAGACCGGCGTGACGGAGGTTCCATAACCTCCCTTGCGGACGACGTCGCTCATCGCCCGGATGATCTCGGGATATTTTTCCATGATCCCGTTGTCGCGGAGCATCTGGGTATTGGCGGTCAGCGCGCCGCCGGGCATCGGACTCCAGGGAATCAGCGGTTCCACGGCGATCGCTTCGGGAGGGAGAAAATAATCGCTCATGCATTCCTTGAGGATCTCTTCGACCTCGCGGATTTTTTCGACATCGACGTCGAGTTCGTATTCGCTGCCGCGCAGAGCGTGCCACATCACCAGAATGTCGGGCTGGCAGGTTCCTCCCGAACAGGGAGCCATCGAGAGATCGATCGCATCGGCGCCCGCATCGAGTGCGGCTTTGTTGGCGAGAACACTGACTCCGGCGGTTTCGTGGGTATGGAAATGAATGAAGGTTCCCTCGGGCAGCATCTTCCGCGCGCTGCGAATGGTCTCGTAGACTTTGGACGGAACCGCCGTTCCCGAGGCGTCCTTGAAGCAGACCGCGTCGAAGGGAATTTCCGCCGCGAGAATCTGACGCAGGGTCTCTGCGTAGAACTCGGCATCGTGCGCTCCGGTGCAGCCCGGCGGAAGTTCCATCAGCGTGACGCAGACCTGATGTTTGAGCCCGGCATCGACGATGCACTGTCCGCTGTAGATCAGGTTCTCGACGTCGTTGAGTGCGTCGAAATTGCGGATCGTGGTCATGCCGTGTTTTTTGAACAGGTCGGCGTGCAGTTTGATGATGTCGCTCGGCTGCGATTCGAGGCCGACGACGTTGACTCCCCGGGCGAGCGTCTGCAGGTTGGCTTCGGGACCGGCGGCCGCGCGAAACGCGTCCATCATGTCGAACGCGTCTTCATTGCAGTAAAAATAGAGCGACTGAAAGCGCGCGCCGCCCCCCGCTTCAAACCAGGTGATACCCGCATCGCGCGCGGCTTCGACGGCGGGGAGAAAGTCTGGTGTAAGCACACGGGCTCCGTAGGCGGACTGAAACCCGTCGCGAAACGCCGTACACATGAAGGGGACTCTCTTGATCGACACGGAGGAACCTCGGCTCACGAAGTACAAAAAGTAGGAAAAGTGCGAAAAGTGGGAAAGGTATGAAAAGTGAAAGGGAACGATGACATCAGACTAAGACGGCCCACAAGACTCCGGCAGCGATGGCGGAACCGATGACTCCGGCGACGTTGGGGGCCATGGCGTGCATCAGGAGGAAGTTGTGCGGGTCTTCCTGTTGTCCGACCATCTGGACGACTCGCGCCGAGTCGGGAACGGCGGAAACACCCGCCGCTCCGATGAGCGGATTGATTTTTTCCGTGAGAAACAGATTCATGAATTTGGCAAACAAGACGCCTCCGGCGGTGGCGACCGCGAACGAAGCGGCTCCCAGCGCGAAGATTCCCAGCGATTGCGGACGCAGGAACGTCTGCGCCTGCGTGCTGGCTCCGACAGAAAACCCGAGCAGAATCGTCACGATGTCGATCATCGCGGTCCGTGCGGTGTTGGCCAGACGCTCGGTGACGAGGCTTTCCTTGAGGAGGTTTCCGAAAAAGAGCATCCCTAACAGCACGATCGCACCCGGCGCGATCATCGTCGTGATCAGAAACGCCGCGACCGGGAAAATCATCTTTTCCCGTTTCGAAACTTTTCGCGGAGGCTTCATGCGAATGAGCCGCTCTTCGCGCGTGGTGAGTAATCGCATGATCGGAGGTTGAATCACCGGGACGAGCGCCATATACGAGTAGGCCGCGATGGCGATCGCTCCCAGCAGATGGGGAGCGAGTTTGGAGGCCAGAAAAATCGCCGTCGGTCCGTCCGCTCCGCCGATAATGCCGATCGCGCCCGATTCCGCATACGTAAAATTGAGTAACAACGCTCCGAGAAACGTCAGAAACACGCCGATCTGGGCCGCCGCACCCAGCAGGATCAGTTTCGGATTCGACAGCATCGTCGAGAAGTCGGTCATGGCTCCGATCCCGAGAAAAATCAACGGGGGATAAATCCCCTGGCTGACGCCGAAGTAGATGTAACTCAATACGCTGCCGGGGACGTAAGTCACTTCTCCACCGACCAGGATCCACTCATGCGCGTCATACACGCTGAGCGACATTCCTTCGATGACGGGGATGTTGCCGACGATGGCCCCCATCCCGATCGGCACCAGCAGCAGCGGTTCGTAATCTTTCCGAATCGCCAGTGTTATGAACGCCATCCCAATCAGGATCATGATCGCATTCCCGAAGGTGATCGACATGAAGCCGGTGGTCTTCAAAAACTCGAACAGTACGTCCATCGGAAACTTTCGGGGGTGATTTGATCGAGGCGGGACGACGAGTTCTCAGGATTTGGGGCGGGATTGCCGGGACTGAATCTGGTTCTGAAGTTCGGTGTGCAGGATGAATCCCAGTCCCGCGATCACCGCCTCGTCGTCGAGAACGTGGCGTTCGGGATGCGAATGAGAGCCGTGAGATTCCTCGGATTCCGGCAGATATTTTGCGAGCACGTTCAGCAGACGGGGTAATGCCACCAGAAACAGAGTGATCAGCAACAGCGCAATAAACACGATCAGCATTCCCGACAGCGCGATGGAAACGCCGCGCTGCATCGCGATCGCGCTGACATGAATCAGTCCGGACAAGACAGCCATGAGTTCGGTTTTAATCTGAAAGGAGGATGACGTAACAATCGCAAATCGTGCGGACGAAATCGACGTCAGAGCAGGATAACGCACTTCGGTCCAAAAATCAGGCGACAGGCAAGTTCTCATCGAGTGGCGGACGGGATTTCCCGCGTTTTTGCGGCTCTGCCAATCGAATTCAGGGAATCACGTCATCCAGCGCCGAGAGGCTGATCACGTCTCCCCAGCGAACGTGCGTTCGCGTGCGGTTGGGCCGGATTCCGTGATGCACGCTCTCGAGAATGTAGCGTTCGCGAGAGGTCGCCGTATCGCGCAGATCGTGAACGTCGACCTCTTCGAGCGTCACGAATTTTTCGTCCCACTCGGTCAGTCGTCCGAGGTAGACGTACTGGGAGGCGACGTCGATCACGACGTTTCGCCCTTTCAGCCGATCGCACAAGGGGGACCATTCGGACATGAATCTCGGTCGTCAAGAATGCGAGTGACTTGATTCGAACGATGTCGTGCGGCCAACGTGACGACTCACTCGTCCTCGGGTTTCTTCGGTGACTCTTCCTGCTTCAGCGCGTACAGCGGATTTCGACCGAAGGCATTACTGCATTTCGGGCACTTGGCCTTGGCGATCGCTTTGGCGTTTTTGCCGCCGATGTTTTCTTTTTTCCGCCCGTCTTCGCTCAAGGTCAGTCCGCACGCCTGGCATTTCCAGCCCACTAGCTCGAGCTGGAACTCGGGATCGTTTTCGTACAGTACGATGTTGCCGAGATAGCGAATCGGTTTGTCGGTGTAGTGGCAGAGGGCGGGTGTCGTCGTCTCTTCGAGTGGAATGAGATCGGCTTCGAACTTGAGTTCGTGTCCGCATTGCTCTTTCAATTGCTCGCGGAACCGGCGAAAGACGCTCAGCGTCATCGCTAGAAACTCGAGTTTTCCCGCTTCGCGGCCGGGCAAACGGACGGCGATCAAACCTGGTCCGAACACGTTCACGCCACCGAAGATCGACTCGTGCGAGTACGCCGTCGGATGGACCGTCGCCATCTGCTGCAACTCTTCAACGTCGAACAGATGCTTCAATTCTCCCGGCACGTTTTTCAGTTTGAGATCGTTTTCGAGGTGTTCGATCAGTTCTTTTCGAAGCTGATCGGGCTTGGGACCGCGCATCCCTTTCTTGGCGATCGAGACCATCGCCAGACCATCCTTGCCCAGACAGATCTCGACTTCCTCGAAGGCTTTGGCGAGTGAATTCGGCTTGATTTTGAGCTTCGTCGGCTCGACCAGATGCAGATGCATCGCGGGGAAGTGTCGCAAGAGCTGCGCGGAAGCGTCACTATTTCTTTCCTCACCCTCTTCCGATCCGGTGGGAGCTTCCACTTTCTTGAAGGGGACGGTAAACGGAGCCTTGCACTTCGGGCAGGCGCCGATCCGGCCTCGATGTTTTTCCTGAACTTCCACCCGATGACCGTGAGGACAGAAGACGAACAAAAACCCGGGACGCGCTTTGCGTGCCGGTTTTCGGCGGCCGGAACTCGGCTTTTTCTCCGTTTCCTGCTTGGCAATTTCCCACAGTGCCTCTCCGCCGGTGGCAACGGAATGGGCGACTTCTTCGGAGGATTGATCGCCGGGCTGTGCGGAGGCGGAATCCGCCGATTTCGCTTCAGGAGTGATTTGATCGGTTGAGGCTGCGGCCGCTTGAGCGACACCGTAAGCTTCCGACGCCGAATCGATTTTCGTGCCGGGAGCGGCTGATTTTCCATCTGCCGGAGCAAAATCGGCATCCGAAGCCAGGAAGGAAGAGTCGTCGGACAATTCGAAATCGCCGTCTTCCGAGTAGTTCGGATCGCTGTAAATCGTCGGTCTCGGCTGGGAAATCATCCGATCGTATGCGGTGGCGATCTCTTCTTTCATGAAATGCTTACAATTCCAGCATCGAACCACTCCCACACGGACCTGTGCTCCGCATTTGGGACAGACATCTTCGTGCTTCGATTTTTTGGTTTCGGCAGGCTGCGATTCCACGGGTCCAAACTCCTTACAGCGGTCCCGCTTTTTCACGCATCGTGAGATCGGGATGCTCGAGAAACGATGTTAAGATTATGATGAATGAGATGGGTGAACTGAGTTTCGCGAATCGATCATCGCGAATTCGGTCAACTCACTCTAACATTTCGGGGGAGGAATTTCAGCAACGAATTACCGATCGCGGAGAAGAAATTCCGACCCCAGAATTCCCTTACGAATGTAGCGAATCTGTTGAATCTCTCGAAATCAACGGCATTTCATCGAACTCGACCGAGTCGAATATCCGACAATTTCAGGCGATGATTTCCCGCACGATACGCCCGGCAACGTCGGTCAGACGGAAATCCCGGCCGTTATAGCGATAGGTCAGTTTTTCGTGATTCAAGCCGAGCAGATCCAGAATCGTCGCATGCAGATCATTGATATGCACCTTCTCTTCGATCGCCTTGTGCCCGATCTCGTCGGTGATTCCGTAGCTGGTCCCCCCCTTCACCCCTCCCCCGGCCATCCAGACGGTGAAACAATGGGGATTGTGATCCCGACCGGTTCCCCCCTTCTGCACAATCGGTAAGCGGCCAAACTCTCCCCCCCAGATCACCAGCGTGTCGTCGAGCAAGCCGCGCTGATCGAGGTCCTCCAGTAACGCCGCGATCGGCTGGTCGGTCTCTTTCGCAAAGCCGGCATGGTTTTTGACGATGTCCTGGTGACCGTCCCAGCTTCGTTCGTTTTCCATTCCACCGGAGTAAATTTGAACGTATCGGGTTCCCCGTTCGAGGAATCGGCGGGCGATCAGACACTGCCGGGCGATGTGATCGCAATCGGGGTTGCCGATTCCGTAGAGATCTTGAGTCGCTTTGGTTTCCTGCGTGAAATCGAGCGTCTCGGGGGCGGAGGTCTGCATCCGATAAGCGAGTTCGTAACTCTCGATCCGGGCCGCGAGATCGGCCTCACCCGGATTCTGCTCGACATGCAGTTGGTTGAGCTGTCGCATCAGATCGAGTTGCCGCCGCTGCTGCGCGACGCTCATTTGCTCCGGACGATTCAGATTGTCGATCGGATCGCCCGACGGCTTCAACCACGTTCCCTGAAATACGCTCGGCAGAAAACCGGCTCCCCAGTTCTGCGAGTACCCTTTCGGCAAACCGCGACCCTTCGGGTCGGACATCACGATGAACGCGGGTAAATCCTTGCTTTCGCTCCCCAAGCCGTAAGTCACCCACGATCCGACACACGGAAACCCCATGCGGGGAAGCCCGGTATTGACCATGAACAGCGCCGGAGAGTGGTTGTTCGATTCGGTGTGGCACGAATGCAGGAACGCCATTTTATCGACGTGCTTTGCCATGTTCGGAAAGATCTCCGAGACCCACGCTCCGCTCTCTCCGTGCTGCGCGAACTCGAACGGCGACTTCATGATCGGACCGACCTGCGCCGTGAAGAACCCGGTGTTCTTGTCGAACCCTTCGAGTTCCTGGCCGTCTCGCTTTTCGAGTTCGGGGCGGTAGTTCCAGGTATCGACCTGACTCGGTCCGCCGTTCATGAACAACCAGATCACCCGCTTCGCCTTCGCCCGCTCGGGATGGTGCGGCGGTCGGGGAGCGAGCGGATTGATCGACGGAATCGCCCCCGAGAGCAATTGTTCGTCTTGCAGCAGACCGGCCAGCGCCAGCGATCCGAATCCGGCAC
Source organism: Planctomycetaceae bacterium (assembly GCA_035513495.1). Classification (GTDB taxonomy): domain Bacteria; phylum Planctomycetota; class Planctomycetia; order Planctomycetales; family Planctomycetaceae; genus DATKCB01. The sequence goes on from DATKCB010000663.1 coordinate 6,977, forward strand.
CGGCTCGTTTCAGGAGTTCTCGGCGATTTTGTGGGGCAAACATATTCATCATCGTCTCGATTTCAAGAACGTAGCTGAATTCGTGAGAATTCAGAGGAATACAGTGTATGCGACCGAATTCTCACGAATTCGGCTACGTCAGCACGCCAATTATTGTGAACGGAAACCGCAACGGGTGTCCGATTACTCGATATAAATAAACTCATTCAATCCGAACAAAGCCTGACAAACGTCCGTCACCGCCAGATGTTTCGGGTCCGGCTGTTGGGCGTTGACGTAGGATGCTTCCTGACTCTTCAGAAATTCGACCATCACTGCCAGTTCGGATTCTGAAGGTGCTCGCCCGAGAGTCATCCGGTAGGCCGAGGTCACAGTTTCGGGAAGTTGTTCGCTCTGTGTCAGCACGCGCTTGGCAAAGTTCTCGGCATACCGCCGCACGTGCGGACTGTTCAAAAACATCAGCGCCTGCGGAGCGACCGTCGTCGAGGGACGGTCACCAACACTCACCAGCGGTTCGGGAGTGTCGAAAATCTGCAGCATCGGAATCAACTGGCTCCGCTTGATCTGGAAATAGATGCTGCGGCGGTTGTGTCCCATGTCGAGCGAGCCGGGACCGAACATCGTCGGATCGAGCGTCTCCGAGATCGCCAGCATGCTGTCGCGGATGATTTCGGCTTCGACGCGCCGCGGTTCGAAGCGCCAGAGAAACCGATTGTCGAGATCATGTTTCGCTTTCGATTCGTCGTACTGGGAGGTCTGCATATAGACGTTCGAAGTCATCATCAGTTTGTGCAGCGGTTTCAGCCGCCACTCGTGATCGATCAGGGATTGCGCGAGCCAGTCGAGCAGTTCGGGGTGCGACGGGCGCTCGCCTTGAGTGCCGAAATCGTTGGGGGTCGCGACCAGTCCGCGACCGAAATGATGCTGCCACAAACGATTCACGATCACACGTGCCAGCAGATGCCCCGGTCCTTGCTCGGTATCGGTGATCCAGTTCGCGAGTGAAGTCCGCCGATAGGAGAGTTTGGAGTTTTCCGGCGGGGCGACTTTCCAGTGATCGGTCGCCGCACCGTCGCGCATCAGCACCTGCAGAAATCCCTGCTTCGCTTCGCCGTCTTTCTGATCGCAGTCTCCCCGCTTGAGGAAGAACGTCTGCTCGAAGAAATCGGCTCCCTGGGTGTGATGCCTGATCGGAGTAACCCCCTCGGAGGCGATCATCATTTTGACGAGATTCGGCTGCGGCTTTTCCGAGAGACTTTTTTGAACGGTGCTGTTCAAAGCGACCCATCGTTCGTCCTGTGAGCGGTAATAATTCCAGAGTGAATCGCGACTCGGCGGCGACAGATTGGCGAGATCGTCGGTGAGCGATCGTCGCTCGCGGATCGCCTTGCTGAGGGCGATCGACTGCGAGCCGGCATCAGGCGAAACATCCGGTTGCGTCGAGAGCGAAAGCCGCGGGCGACCGATGGCGTGTTTCGCGTTCACCGCGAAGCTCAGTTCGACGGAAAGACGTTGATTGTCGTTAAGGCCGAGCGGCGCGATGGGATCGATGTCGAACAAAGCCCAGTGATCCTTGCCGAACTGCGGATCGACCGCCCAGCCGGATTTCGGGTTGTCGTCGAGTGATGACGCGATCGAAAGGCTCCCCTCGTTCTGTTGGAAGTCCGCACGCGGATTGGTGAGTTTGATTTCCTTGCGGTTCTTCCCGTCCGCGTCTTCGACGAACAGCTTGATGTGACTGAGGGCGAAGTTGCCGTTGTCGGCACGGCCGGGACCGTGTTTCACAAACGAGTCGTGCGCGAGAGCGTCGAGCCTCAGCGTCTTGATCTCCGCCAGCGGACCGGGTTTCCCCGTGGTCAGCGTATAGATATCTTCGTCGGGATTCGTTCCCGAAGCGAGAACCGATCCGTCCGCTTGCGGACTCAGCGTCGCTCCGTTCTTCGATTTGGCCTCGGCGACTTCCAGCAGCAGCCAGGGACTGCTCTGCGAGAGCGCTTTCCAGTCGGTCGCGGGATCGGACAGCCACTCTTCGAATCGACGCGAAAGATGTTCCGTCTCGTATTGTTTCTGCGCGTCCACTTTCGGACGATGCGTCTGCTCCCACGCCGCGAGCGCCTCCGCGGTCTTGTCGGGGGTGAGATCGACATCGACGTCGCTGCGGACCGTCGTGGTGAACGTGGAAACGAAGCGATAGTAGTCAGCTTGCGGGATCGGATCGAACTTGTGGTCGTGACAGCGGGCGCAACCGACCGACAGGCCGAGAAACGCGTTTCCGGTCGTGGACGCCATGTCGTCGAGCGCATCGTAACGGGTCCGCTCGACCTCGTTGGCCGTGATCTGCGTCGGAAAGACCCCTGCCCCGAGAAACCCGGTCGCCATCAGCGCTTGCGGATCGTCGGGAGCCAGTTCATCCCCCGCCAGTTGCCAGCGGACGAACCGATCGAAAGGCATGTCCTCATTGAACGCCTGAATCACAAAGTCGCGAAAGTGATATGCGTGCGGACGATCGTAATCCTGCTCGAATCCGTGACTCTCGGCAAAACGAGCCACGTCGAGCCAGTGCCGCGCCCAGCGTTCGCCGAAATGTTCGCTGGCGAGCAGTTTGTCGATCAGTTTCGGATACGCCCCGGGATCGGGATCGTTGACAAACGAATCGATCTCCTCCGGTTTCGGGGGAAGGCCGATCAGATCATAATACGCTCGCCGGATCAAAGTCCGGCGGTCTGCGGTGGGATTCGGTTGAATTCCTTTCTCGGAGAGTTTGCCGAGGATGAAGCGGTCGATCTCTGTGCGGTTCCAGGAATCATCGACGAACTTCGGAGGGGTCACCGGATGCAACTTTTTGAACGACCAGAAGTCGCGAGCAGTCTCGGAGATTTTTGTTTCCTGCCAGCGTGTCGCCGAGGCGGCTTTCTCGACCAGCGACTTGTCGTAGGGGGCTCCCAGTTCGAGCCATTTCTTCATTAGATCGAGTTCGCGTTTCGGGAGCGGATCGTCTTCGAACGGCATGTAAGGCTGCTTCTGCCGAGAGACCAGTTGCCACAGTTCGCTCTCGGAAATGTTTTTCAAATCGAGAACTTTGTTCGTAGGCGTTCCCTTGAGCAACCCTTCCCGGCTCGTCAGATCGAACTCCCCTTCCAGCGAATCGACTCCGTGACACGAGGCGCAGCGATCGAGCAGAATCCCGCGGACGTCGCTCTTGAACAGTTTCAACCCCTCGGCCTGCTTGCGGACGTGGTCGGGATCGACCTGTTCGGCCGGTTTGTCGTCGCCGAACGAGAATCCGCTGTGTCCAATCAACAGGAGCAACAACAGCGCGCGAGCGAACAAGGTAACTCTCATGACACAACACAGATTTCAAGGTGAGGTTAGAGGGCGGGAGCGGCCGGTCGAAGCGAATTGCTCACCCCGAAATACGTCAGCACCGCTGAGATCCAGTATACCCAGCATTGACGGAGAGTGCCAAGAACAATCGACCCACCCGCCCCTCTGGACGAGTCCGGGCAGGAAGAACTCGATTCGAACACCGCGAACAGTTACACTTGCGTGAACGATTTTCGTTTTACTGTCTACCGAAGGGATTCTGATGAGATTCTTGCTCTGCCTGTCGGCTGTGTTATGTCTGGAGGGACAGATCTCGGCCTCCGAGATCGATGTCAAAACCGAATTGCTCAGTTCTGCGCCCGTTCCGGCACCGACGCGCAAGGGAGAGGACTGGCCCAAGTTTCTCGGACCGCGGGGTACGGGCGTCTCGGGCGAAACCGGTCTGCTGGCCAAATGGCCCGAGAGCGGCCCACCGGTCGTCTGGAAGAAAACGGTCGGGACCGGCTACAGTGCTCCCTCGGTCAAAGGCAACCGGTTGGTCGTGCATCATCGGCCCAAGGATCGGGAAATTATCGATTGCCTGCGCGCCGATACGGGTGAAGAACTCTGGCGAACCAGCTATCCCACCGATTTTTCCGACCCTTACGGCTACAACAACGGTCCCCGCTGTACTCCACTGTTGACTGAGAAGTTCTGTTACACCTTCGGAGCCGAAGGAACTCTCGCGTGTACCGAACTCGGGACGGGCAAGGTCGTCTGGATTCGCAGCGTCAAAGAAGACTTCAAACTCCCCGAATGGTTTTTCGGTATCGGCTGCACGCCGATTCTCGAAGACGGCCTGCTGCTCGTGTTGGTCGGCGGTCAGCCGAATTCGGGAGTCGTTGCGTTCGATCCGAATACGGGGAAAACGGTGTGGGAAGCGGTCGGCAAGCAGACCTGGGACGGAGCGGAAGAACGCTGGCCCCCCGCTTCTTCCGGACGAGGTGAGGAAGCACCGGCGCGCAAGTACGAATGGACCGGCAGCGAAATGCTGATCGGCTACTCTTCTCCGATTGTCGCGAGCATTCACGGCAAGCGGCATTTGCTCTGTCTCGTCCGGCAGGGCCTCGTATCGCTCGATCCGAAGACAGGAAAAGAGAATTTCCACTACTGGTTCAGCTCGCGGATCCACGAATCGGTGAATGCCGCCAGCCCCGTCGTGATCGACGACAAAATCCTGCTGTCGGCAGCTTATCGCGTCGGTTCGGTTTTGTTACAGGTCTCGTCCGACGGTAAGCGTGTCTCTGAATTGTGGCGCGATTCGGAGAACCTGCTGACGCACTGGTCGACGGCGATTCATGTCGCCGGGTTTGTGTACGGATTCAGTGGACGGCATGAAAACGAGGGAGAGCTTCGCTGTCTCGATCTGAAAACAGGAAACGTCGCGTGGAAATCGAACGGACTGCTGATCGACCCGATGAAGA